>CAZCLT010000001.1:0-1088 GCA_964499655.1 uncultured Gammaproteobacteria bacterium
GGTCGAATGGGTCTAATTGGTCTGATGGCGGAGTGCCGAGGATTTCACGCATGGCGGCTTCTTGGTGCGGGCCCAAAATCTTGCCGACCAAGGCGGCGTCATCTTTGGAGCGACGCTTGGGTGGTTCAAAGGGGTTTTCAAGGGAACCGAAGGGCATATGGCCCCTATCTTATCACAAAACCGTTTTCAAATATTTGGCCGTCACGCTCGATTTCAGCTTCACGATTTCGCGTGGCGTGCCGGCAGCGACGACTTGGCCGCCTTTGGCCCCGCCTTCTGGACCCATGTCGATCACCCAATCGGCACATTTCATCACATCGAGGTTGTGCTCAATCACCAGGACGGTGTTGCCTTGTGCGACGAGCGCATGGAGCACGCCAAGCAAACGAACGATGTCGTCAAAGTGCAGGCCGGTGGTTGGCTCATCTAGAATGTAGAGTGTTTTACCGGTCGCCCGACGTGATAGTTCGGTCGACAATTTCACACGTTGCGCTTCACCACCCGAAAGCGTGGTAGCGCTTTGACCCAACTTTAAATAACCAAGCCCGACTTCATAAAGCACGTTCAATTTTTCGGCAATGTTCGGCTTATCAGCAAAGAAGCGGCGAGCTTCGTCGATGGTTAAATTGAGCACGTCGGAAATATTCTTCGATCGATAATGAACTTCGAGTACATCAGTGTGATAGCGACTGCCGTGGCAGGCTGGACAATCAGCGTACACATCGGGCATGAACTGCATCTCGATACGAATCTGGCCATCGCCTGAACAGTTCTCGCAGCGCCCACCGCCTTTGACGTTGAAGCTGAATTTACCGGCATCGTAGGAGCGGAGTTTAGCTTCGGGCGTTTCAGCGAACAGGTCGCGAATGGCCGTGAACACGCCAGTGTACGTGGCCGGATTGGAACGCGGGGTGCGGCCAATTGGCGACTGATCAACCGTCACGACCTTATCGATGTGCTGTAAGCCTTTGATGGTTTTGTGGGCCCCTGGGTAAGCCTTGGAACGGTAGAAATGTTTGGAGAGCGCCCGGCCGAGGATGTCGAGGATGAGCGTTGATTTACCCGAACCCGAAACACCAGTCACACAA
>CAZCLT010000001.1:1098-1636 GCA_964499655.1 uncultured Gammaproteobacteria bacterium
GGCAAATCAACCGTGACGTTTTTAAGGTTGTTCTCGGTCGCGCCAACGATGCTGATTGCTTTGCCCGTGCCGGTGCGATATTTCTTCGGCGTAGCGATCCCCTTTTTGCCGGAGAGGTACTGGCCGGTCAGTGAATCTTTGTTGGCTAGGATTTGTTTGAGCGTGCCCTGCGCTACAATTTGTCCGCCGTATTCACCAGCACCCGGACCAATGTCAAAAATGTAATCAGCGGCTTTGATCATCTCGGCATCGTGCTCTACAACGATCACCGAGTTACCCAAATCGCGCAACGATTTGATCGTCTCGATCAGCTGATCATTGTCGCGCGGGTGCAAACCAATCGATGGTTCATCTAGCACGTAAATTACGCCAGACAAAGCGCTGCCGAGCTGAGTCGCTAAGCGGACGCGCTGGGATTCACCACCCGAGAGCGACATGGCCGAACGATCAAGCGTGAGGTAACCGAGACCGACGTGGATCAGGTGTTCAACGCGTGATTTCACTTCTTTGGCGATGCGCTCAACGACGGTGCGTTCGA
>CAZCLT010000001.1:1646-45752 GCA_964499655.1 uncultured Gammaproteobacteria bacterium
GGCCTCGAAAAACGCTGGCACCTCTTCGATCGGTCGGCGAACCACATCGGCGATTGATTGGCCGGCGATCGTAAAGAACAAAACTTCCGGCCGCAAACGCGCGCCCAAACAAGCCGGGCAAAGCATGGTGCGCATGTACGTTTCGAGCTCTTTGCGAACGTAGTCGCTTTCGGTCTCACGGTATTTCGCATCGAGCAAACCGAGCACGCCTGGAAAAATTACCTCGCCCATCGGGGTTTGATATTTCTTATCGCCCGTACCGTTCAAAATGATCTCGAGCTTAGCTTTGGGGATTTTCTCAATCGGCGTGCGCAAATCAAACTTCTGCTCGCGACCAACTGCTTCGAGCAAAGTCATGTACCAGGACTGATTGCCGGCAATACGGCTCCAGGGTTTCACGGCGCCCTCAGCAATGGCCAAGCGCGGATTGGGAATCACTAGCTCAGGTTCCAGCACCAGCTTAATTCCCAAACCGGTACAGTCCGGACAGGCGCCGACAAGTGAGTTGAACGAAAATAATCGCGGCTCAGGTTTGGGAATGCTCATTCCACCCGAAAGATGATAACCCCGAACCAGCTCTTCCTCATCACCAGTATCGTCGCGGTACATGAGCAAGCGATCATTGCCCAAATCGAGCGCTTTCTCGAGGGTGGCCGTGAGCTGCTCCGGAGTCCACGGGTGGCCCAATTCCAGTCGCCCAGCCACAATTTCAATGGTGTGCTCTTTAGTCTTTTGCTTTTTCATGGCGATAGCTTCCTCCAAATCCATGACCACGCCATCAAAACGCACTTCATCAAAATTCGCACTCTGCGCCGCCACCAGCACGTGCTGATGTTCGCCTTTTTGATTTTGGACCATCGGAATAAACAAAATCACTTCCCCTTTGGCCGCTGCGGCTGTGACTTGCTGTAAAATTTCCGCGGTCGAGCGCTCCACAATCGGTTCGCCGGTTTGCGGGTCGTGCGGTGTGGCCACCCGAGCAAAGAGCACGCGCAAAAAATCGTAAATCTCCGTCACCGTACCCACCGTCGAGCGTGGATTGTGCGACGAAGATTTCTGATCGATGGCGACCGTCGGCGATAAGCCGTCGATGGCATCAACATCAGGCTTGTCTTGCAGTTCTAAAAATTGACGGGCGTAACTGGAAAGCGATTCCATGTAGCGCCGCTGACCTTCGGCGTAAATGGTATCGAAAGCGAGCGAAGATTTACCAGAACCAGACAGACCGGTGAACACCACCAGCTGATCCTTCGGAATTTCCACCGAAACGTTTTTTAAGTTGTGAACTCGTGCCCCGCGGACCGAGAGAAATTCGTTTTTCATCGCGCGGACGATAGCACCGAATTCTCAAAATGACAAGACCCACATCTGGCAACTGAATAAAAGCTCCAGCTACGAGGCGCGGGTGGCAGGCAAGGAAACGTACTAGAACGTACGTTGACGATGCCTGACAGGACCCGCAACAAAGTAGATGGAGAATTTTATTCGGTTGCTACCAAGTTGGATTACAATCAGTTTCTGCCCCATATTTATCCTTGCACTCCATGATACCGTAGTAAGAATCGTTATTGGAACAATTAGCCACCGCCGAATCGGAAGCGGCGTATACCAGAGCAGCGGCGGCAATACACGGTCCGGTAGCTAGACCCATCGACGCTAAAGCAGCAGTTCCACAAAATGTCAGCAGGGCCGTACCAGTCAACATTTCTTTTTCAATAGTGAAGACCTGACAACTGCCGCCAGGTGGCGCTAACCCACACGGATCAGCTTCGCAAACCGTGTTGAGCAACGGGAAGGCTTCGCTAGTTTGTAAATCATCAACTTCGTTGTTGTAAATCAGACTATTCCCAGCCAACTTGGCCCAGACGTTGTCATACATGCGACAACCCATGCTGTCGCCAGCATAGGCGTCAGACAACAACAAGACACAATCCAAATTCGTGCTGTCCGAATTCGCAGGATAAACCAACTCAGCGCAGGAATCACCCACCGTGACTTCAGTCAGCGCGGTATCGTAAAACTCGCAGTAATAATGATTGGCATCGGTTGGGAACGGATCGGTGTAAAGTAAATTACCGCAGGTTGTCCGCGTCGGTGGCGGTGCATCAGGATTGGGCTGATAATCAATTAAAGCATCGTTATAAGAATCGCTACAGCTAACGCAAGCATAGCCGCCCGGCGCCGAAGCCACGCTCATGCAAGTAGCGACACCATCACTACAAGTTGAGTAAATGCACGATTGACCGGCGGTGATCGTTGACCCAGCCGCCGCTGAATCTTCAGGAATCGAAGCGACGACACCGGTATTGCCACAAGTCGTGTCGGCACCAGTTTGCGTGATGATGACCCCAGCCGCGGCCATCGTTTCGCAAGTCGAATTAGGATCAAGGTAAACCGTTTGACGAATCTGCGGCGTGCGTAATTTATTCAGCGTTACCAAATCCGGGTCGATCAAATTCAAAATGGCGTAAGTGAACATCAATAAAATCATGCCGATGACCGCGTTCTTAATGCGCTCCTTCGCTTTGGTAATTTTACCGCCATCGCCACGGGCCAAAGCATATTGCAAACCACCGATCATGATCATCACAATAGCTACAAGCGCGGCCGCCGGAATCAACCAGTTGTAAACCACGTTGATGTAGGTTGGAAAATCAGCTGCCTCCGTCATGTCCGTATTAGTGGTCAAATCACGAATCGCCACGCCCAAAGTGACCGGTGGCTGGGGCGCGTAACAGAAACCCTCACCAGGAATACACGATGTCTTCTGACCGCCCCAATCATATTCTAGTCCCGCGGTGTCTAGAGCCGACGAAACCTGAGTCGTGCATTCGTAGCTCGTCCAACACAACTGATTATTTTCCGGCCGTGAAGTTTCTTGCGTGTCGGTGTAACAGCCAAGCAAAGAATCACCGCTCTCTTTGCAACTGGTCTGGCAAGCCGCGACCGTTTCCTTAGAACCAATTTCCACTGCCCCGCCAGTTGTTCGGCAAAAACAGTCACAAGCCGTGCTGGTTGATGTTTGGGCCCAAACCGCCGACGGAACCAACAGTAAAACAAATGAAAAAATAATAACCAGACGTTTCATACGCAGATATTGTATCATCGTGCTATGATGATTGACGAACAGTCCGCCTTTTGATAGCCTAGTGCCACTATGATTTTGAACATCGTTCAGTTGATTTTAGCTGGTTTACTCAGCGCGATGGTCCTATTACAAGCCCGTGGAGCGGGTTTAGGCTCAGCTTTTGGCGGCAGTGGTAACGTCTTCCGTACCCGCCGCGGTTTAGAAAAAAAATTACAGGTCGGCACCGTTGTTATCGCTATTCTTTTCTTCGGGACCGCGCTAGCGAACGTTTTATTTGATTTGTAATGTCGATCAAAAACAAATTTTCAAAATTCTTCGGCCCTGGTCGCGCGAAACGCGCCGACTCGTCTCTTGCCGTCTCGCAGGTAATGTCCGCGCGTAAAATGCGCAAATTGCCGACGATCACCCAGCTACGCCACTTACCAGAACTGCTTTCGCCGATTGAAAAAAAGATCGCCTTGGTCGGTCTTGGCTTACTCTTAATCGGAGCCGTACTACTTGGTACCCGGTTATGGAACGCTGGTCGCAACATTCTGCCCGACGTTGGCGGTGAATACACCGAAGGCTTGGTCGGCGCGCCACAATTAATCAACCCGATCTATGCCATTAGTTCAGACGTGGACATGGATTTAGAACGGTTGATCTTTAGCGGCCTAATGAAATACGACCCAGCTCAAGGCCTAATCACTGATTTGGCGGAGAGTTACCAAATTTCGGATGATCACAAAATTTATACTTTCACTCTGCGCGAAGACGCCCGTTGGCAAGACGGTTCCCCGGTTCTAGCCAGCGATGTCCTATTCACGATCAGCGCAATTCAAAACCGCGAGTACCGTTCGCCGTTGTTCGTGAGCTGGAGCGGCGTGCAAGCCGAACAGATCGATGATCGAACAATTCGCTTTACTTTATCCGAACCGTTCGCGCCTTTCCTCTCGCTCAACACAGTTGGTCTGTTGCCAGCGCATATTTGGCAAGATGTTAATCCAGCCAACGCTCAGCTAACCGAGCTCAATAAAAAGCCAATTGGTTCTGGCCCATACGAATTCGAAAAACTCGCCAAAGACGCTAAAGGAACCATCAAATCTTACACTCTAAAGCGAAATGCCGATTATTACGGCGGCACTGCCTACATCGAACGCCTGCACTTCAAATTCTACGGCGACAATAACGAAGCTTTAGTTGCGCTTAAAAACCGCCAAGTGGAAGGTTTGGGATTTGTGCCACTCGACGAAACTACTTCGCTGAGCCACGACCGTGATTTACAGATCATCTACCCGTCATTGCCCCAGTACACAGCCATTTTCTTCAATTCCAAACGCCAACCAAACCTCACTGACGCGCTAGTGCGTGAAGCTTTGACTTTGGCCACGGACAAAAACACTATCATCCAAAAAGCACTTTACGGACACGGCCAACCGATTAACTCATTCATTTTGCCAGGCGCGATTGGTTACTACCCAGAAATAAAAACAATCAATTTTGATTTAGCTGGCGCTCAAGCCAAATTAGACGCGGCCGGCTGGACAGTGCCTGAGGGTGGCACCATCCGCAAAAAGGGAGAGGCTTCACTCTCTTTAGAATTAGTGACTTTAGATGCTTCAGAATTGGTAGCCGCGGCCAATGAACTGCGATCGCAGTGGGCACAGGCCGGCGTGGAACTAAACGTCAAAATTGTACCAGCTGCCCAATTCCAAAACGAAATTCTAAAAAATCGATCGTACGATTTAGTACTTTCGGGCGAACTTTACGGCATCGATACCGATCCCTACGCCTTCTGGCATTCTTCGCAGGCTACCTACCCCGGACTCAACCTGGCGCAATACGCCAATCGCAAATCCGATGAAGCGATTGAGAAGGCTCGCTCAACCACCAACACCGATGAACGCGCCACGGCCTACAAAGAACTGCAAGATCAGGTTGGTGAATCGCTTTCGGCTATCTTCCTCTATCAACCAAACTATTCGTACGTCATTACCAAAAAGGTACAGAACGTGAACATCACACAGGTTGTGGTGCCGGCCGACCGTTTCGCTAATGTGAACACTTGGTACCTGAAGACTAAAAAAGTGTTCAAAACCTCAGAAACCGCCCAGTAATTGACGGTTAGGCCCAGAAATGCTATTCTTCGGCCAATTGAAAGGCGACAAACTTGGGTATATTTGGGCAAGTGGCGGAATTGGTATACGCGTACGTCTCAGAAGCGTATGTCGAAAGACTTGAGGGTTCGAGTCCCTCCTTGCCCACCACCGAGCTTAGCTCGGTTGTTCCAAGAAGACCAAAGCTAAGCTTTGGTAAGACAACAATGCAGAATAGCTGAGCGAGGTGACAGGCCAGCTGAGCTGGTCCAGAGATGACGAATCGATTTTTCTTGAATTAATTTCGAGGCACTACGATTATCCATCTCAGTTAAGTAATTTTTTGTTTTTATGGTAGAGAAAAAACCGTTTAAGCGACCAGCTCCTGGTCGCCGTCCGTTCTTTAAGAAACCCGGCGCTCCTGCTGGCGCCCCGATGCCCGTCAAATCAACGACCGTACTCGGCCCGGCCGATGATTGTGTTCGCGTCATCGTGCTCGGTGGCTTGGAGGAAGTTGGTCGCAACTGCACGCTGATCGAATACAAGAACGACATCATCATCGTAGACTTGGGTTTGCAGTTCCCAGACGAAGACATGCCCGGCGTGGATTACATCATCCCGAACATGACTTACCTCAAAGGTAAGGAAAAAAATGTTCGTGGCGTGATTATTACTCACGGCCACTATGATCACATCGGCGCTATTCCGCACACCGTGCCGTACATTGGCAATCCCCCAGTTTACGCACTACCCGTGGCCGCTGGGATCATCAAAAAGCGTCAGGATGATTTTCGCAGCGCGCACGTGAACGTGAAGGTGATCACCATCGATTCCGAGTTGCAACTCGGCGCCTTTAAAGTTCATTTCTTCCACATCAACCACAACATCCCCGATTCGGCCGGCATCATTATCGAAACGCCGCACGGCACTATTTGCCACACCGGTGACTGGAAGTTTGATTATCACCCAGTGGGCGCCAAACCAGCTGATTTGCACAAAATCGCTCGCGTTGGTGAAAAAGGCGTCACCTTGCTGATGGGCGACTCAACGAACGCTGATCGCCATGGTCATCAAACGTCGGAGGCGGTGATCGGTGAAGAGCTGAAAAACGTTTTGGAAAAGGCACCAGGACGCGTAATCATCGGGACTTTCGCTTCCCTGCTTTCACGCGTCAAACAAATTCTGGAAATCTCGGAAATGCTTGGCCGCAAAGTGGCGCTCGATGGCTATTCGATGAAAACCAACGTCGAAATCGCCAAAGAGCTAGGCTTCATTCACATCAGCCCCAAATCTTTAATCCCGATTGAATCGGTCAACGAATATCCAGACAACAAAGTCACGATTGTCTGTACTGGTGCTCAGGGTGAAAAGCAGGCGGCGCTCAATCGCATTGCCACCGATGATCACCGCTCAGTGCGTGTAAAACGCGGCGATACCGTGATTTTCTCGAGCTCGGTCATTCCAGGCAACGAAGCTTCGGTGCAACGCCTGAAGGATATTTTCTACCGCAAACGCGCCAAAGTAATCCACAAAGACATCATGGATGTGCACGCCGGTGGTCATGCCAAAAAGGAAGATATCAAGCTGATGCTCACTCTCTTCAAGCCAAAATTCTACATGCCGATTGAAGGCAACCACTTCTTACTGCGTGAAAACGCGGAAGTGGCCTACTCGATGGGCTGGAACGAAAGCAACACTTTCGTGGCTGATAACGGCCAGGTGGTGGAACTACGAAATGGCGTGGCGAAACTGACCGAAACTAAAGTCCTGACCGACTACGTCTTCGTTGACGGTCTCGGCGTGGGCGATGTTTCGCAGGTGGTGCTGCGCGATCGCGTGGCTTTGGCTGATGACGGTATCGTCGTGGTGATCACTCAAGTGGAAAAGAAAACTGGCAAGCTTTACGGCGAGCCAGATGTCGTGAGTCGCGGCTTTGTGCAGATGCGCGACAACAAGGAATTGATGACTGAAACTCGCGCCTTGATCGCCAAAATCGTCGTCGGCCATGATCTGTCCACGCCGGTTGATCCGGAGACGATCAAAGCCGCCATCCGCGACGAAGTCGGTAAACTCCTCTTCAAAAAGACGGAGCGACGCCCAATGGTTCTGCCAGTGTTGATGGAAGTCTAATTACCAAACAAACACGAGGGACAAAATCCCTCGTTTTGTTATACTGACGGATATGCGTGTTTTAACCGGCATCCAACCTACTAACATCCTGCACCTCGGCAACTTGTTCGGCGCGCTTAAGCCAGCTGTGGCTATGCAAGGCGAGCATGAATTGCACATGATGATCGCTGATTATCATGCGATTACCGTGCCGCAGGATCCAGACACACTCCACGACAACATTTTGTTCGTCGCGGCCGCTTATTTGGCCGCCGGCATTGATCCGAAAAAGACGATCATTTTCCAGCAGTCGCAAGTGCCGGCCCACACCGAACTGGCCTGGATCATGCAGACGCAAACCCGGATCGGCGAAGCGGAGCGAATGACCCAGTTCAAGGATAAATCCGGTGGCAAAGCCGAAAAAGTTTCCGTTGGCTTGTTCACCTACCCAATGCTGATGGCCGCGGATATTTTACTTTACGATACCCAAGCCGTACCGGTGGGCGCCGACCAGAAACAACACGTCGAATTAACTCGCGATCTAGCCGAACGCTTCAACAAAGAATACGGTGCCACCTTCACCCTGCCCGAGCCGCTGATTAGAGCGCATGGCGCCCGAATCAAATCGCTAACCGAGCCGGAAAAAAAGATGAGCAAGAGCTCGCCCAATGCCAAAAGCTATCTTTCAATCATGGACGACGCTGATCTGATTGCCAAGAAAATTCGCTCAGCCGTAACCGATTCCGAGCCGGGCATTACCGTGGATGATCGTCGCGAGGGACTCAAAAATCTGTTGACCTTGATGAGTCTGGTCACTGGCGAAACCCTGCCAGATATCGCCGCTCGGTACGCTACTGGCGGCATGAAAAACCTCAAAGACGATTTGGCTGAAGCGGTAATCATTTACCTCAAACCGCTCCAAGCCGAAATCACCGGTTGGCTCGAAAATCAGGCCGAACTCAAGGAAATCATCAAAATCGGCTCTGGGGCCGCCGCCGAAATTGCCGACGCTAAAATGGCCCTAATCCGCTCTAGAATCGGGGTTAAAATCTAGTTTGCATTGACATAATTGAAAAAGTCACATACTATCCCGGCGTCACCCACTTTGGGGCGACCGGCAATTTTGCCGTCCTGTTCAACAGTCCGCAGTCCTGATCGGAGTCCACCAGTGTCCCTTTCGTCCGAAACCGCAATCCGCCCCGCCACCACCACCTCGTCCGCCACCGGTCGTCCCCCGACCACGGACTCCTCGCCCGGCTACAAGCCCGAGGTCAACGCCGCGCTCATGCGGCGCCGCGACAAGCTCGTCGAGATCATCCGCAACGACCTCAAGGAATGCTCGTCCCGGTCCATCCAGGGTAGCCTCTACCTGCTGCTCATCGCGGTCACCATGCGCTTCACCAACACCCTCAAGCGCCTGGCCGAGTTCCGCGACCTGTACGGCCTGATCAAGGGCTGCGAGATCGACAGCGTCAAGAAGTTCGCCACGGCCCTGCCGACGGACGTGACGCTCGACGAGGTGATCGACGACGACACCAAGTCGGCCATCGAGCTGGCCAAGATGCTCGGCAAGGTCGCCCAGCTGCGCTCCCTGGTCGCGAAGACCGACGCGGGCAACCTCGAGTTCTACGACCGGCTCCGGGGCGAGATCGAAGCGGGCAAGATCAACTCCTTCGGGGCGCTCTGCGACCGGCTGCCGACGTTCATCGTCGACCTGGACGACGACATGCGCCGCGCCCGCAACCACTTCCGCGATGAGCGCGATGCCCAACGCACCGTGATCATCAACTTCCAGACCAAGGCGAACGCCGACGTGAAGCAGGACATCAGCTTCACCACCTTCGGCACCGTCAAGAACGCCATCCTGCGCGTGCTGCGTCAGATGATCGGTGACTTCGCCGAGCCGGCGCTGATCCCCGCCTGGCAGCAGCTGCGCAAGAAGTGCAACAACAACGAGTACACCAGCATCGGCTCCTTCCTCGCCGACGTGCCCGAGCAGTTGCGCCACAAGGCCAACCAGCTGACCGCCGCGCCGCCGATGGACAACAAGTAGCGCCTCTTTCCCCTGTCCTCCACCGTAACCTGGTGGCCACGGGGGCTCTTTTTTTATCAATCACGATTGACATTTCAGTGATTTTTTGTTAATATGCCCACGCTTAGAAAACTAGATGACTGCTGGATATTAGCCTTTACGGGTGGGTATTCAGAGGAAAGTCCGAACACCCTTGAGCCAGCAATGGCTCATGACAAAGAACATCGCTAACGGCGATCGAGTGATATCTATAAACTTAGGGAAAGTGCCACAGAGACAATACTAGTTCTCCGTCTCTCGAGAATGGAGAATGAAAAGTGAAAAGTGTCGCGGTGTCCGTAGCCAGCTCAGCTGGCACCGGGCTACGCGGCTCGCTCCATGGCAACATGGAAGCGTGGTAAACCCGTTCTGGTGCAAGAGCAAATTTGGTAGCTCGCATGAGTCGGCTAGCAATAGCCGAACTAGAGAGATAGTCGTCACCTCGCAAGAGGATACAAAATTCGGCTTACCGGTTTTCTGAGCAACAAAAAATTCGTCCCTGCGACGAGTTTTTTGTTATACTGGCGCCATATGAAACGGGCTGATTTATTTTTTGCTGGACTTTTGGTGCCATTGGATTATTTAACACTGTTGGGAGCAGCGGCCGCGGCGTATGGCCTACGCTTTTCACCGTTTTTCAAGAACTTGCGAGCGATCATTTTTGATCTCAACTTTGACGATTACATGCAAACCGTGGCCTTGGCTGCACTGGTTTGGTTACTGATTTTTGCCTTGTCTGGCCTGTACGCCTTCCGCCCCCACCGCTTAGCCGTGGAGATCACCCGTATCATCTTGGCCTGTTCCACTGGCATCGCGGCGATACTTGCCATTGCCTTCTTCTCGCGCGAACTGTTCGAATCGCGTTTCATCTTATTGGCCGTTTGGGTGCTGACGATTGTCTTCGTGACCATCGAGCGCCTACTGGTTCGCGGGCTACAACGTTCACTGCGCCAGTTCGGCTATGGCCTGAAGCACGTGGTGATTATCGGCAAAACCGATGCCGGCAATACCCTGCACAATTACTTTGAAAAAAATCCTCGCCACGGTTTTGCCATGGCTGGCCACTTCGCGCACTTTAACGAAGACATTGCCAAAAGCATCCTGAGCCTCAAGAAAAAAGATCGCGCTGACCTGTTGGTCTTTGCCAACCCTAACGCCGAAATCAAAGAAATTAAGGAAGCGAAAACTTTTACCGACATTGAACATCTTTCGTTCTTCTACTCGGCGGAAATCTTCCCAGCCGCCGGCGTTCAGCCGATTATTCACACTCTGGCTGGCCAACCAGTGATCGAAGTGCCCAAAACACCGCTGGACGGTTGGGGCGCGATTTATAAACGCCTGTTCGATATTGTCGGCTCGCTCTTCTTGATCATTCTGTCGTCACCGATCCAGCTCTTAACGGCCATCGCCCTATTCATCGAACAACCCGGCAACGTCTTCTTCTTCCATGAACGCGTGGGCCAGGGCGGACAAAAATATCAGCACCTAAAGTTCCGATCGATGGTTCGCGATGCTCATAAATTCCGATTTGACCCTGAATTTCTCAAGCAGTACGGCAATGAACGCCAAGGCGGACCGCTTTTCAAATTGGCACATGATCCACGCATCACCAAAGTCGGCGCCTTGATTCGTAAGCTCTCCATCGATGAAATTCCCGAGTTCTACATGGTACTCGTCGGCCGGATGAGTCTGGTCGGTCCGCGCCCGCATTTGCCTGGCGAGGTGGCTAATTATCTGCCCGATCAACGCCGCGTGCTCACCATCAAACCCGGCATCACCGGCATGGCCCAAGTTTCCGGCCGCGCCGATCTAACGTTCGACGAAGAAGTCCGGCTCGACATGTTCTACATCGAAAACTGGAACCCCTGGCTCGACATCGTGATTCTACTCAAAACCCCGTTGGTCGTGTTCTTCAAAAAAGGTGCCTACTAATACGCCTCCCCCTGCCCCCTCCATAAATGGAGGGGAGTTCGAGATTGCCAAAACAGCTAAAATAAGATAATTTCAGGGGACATGAAAGTTGCTCTGGTCCATGACCACCTGACCCAATCCGGAGGCGCCGAGCGCGTACTGGAAGCTTTGCAATCGCTCTATCCGAACGCCCCGACGTTTACTTTGCTTTACGACAAAAAAGCCATGACCGAGTTCAACCACCGGGACATTCGGCCATCTTTTTTGCAGAAATTTCCTTTGTCCCTTTCTCGCCCTCGCTGGTACTTGCCGCTGATGCCCACAGCCACCGAAAGCCATGATCTATCGGGATACGACGTGATCATCTCGAGTTCCAGCGCTTTCTCTAAAGGCATTATTCCGCCAACTGATGCGATTCATCTCTGCTACTGCCACACGCCGACCAGATATCTTTGGAGCGACACGCACAGCTATGTGGAAGAAATCTCAGCGCCCGGTTTTATCAAAAAATTACTCCCGCCGCTCCTCTCACGCCTGCGTCTGTGGGACAAACTGGCCGCTGATCGCGTTGACCATTTCATCGCTAACTCAGAAACGGTCGCGCGACGCATCAGTAAATATTATCGCCGAGAAAGTGATGTGATTTACCCACCGGTCGACATCGATCACTTTTCGATTTCTGATAAACCGAAAGAATTTTATTTGATTGGTGGTCGGCTAGTTCCCTACAAGCGCTACGACGTGGTCGTGGAAGCCTTCAACAAGCTTGGATTACCACTCGTCGTTTTTGGCAGTGGCCCGCAAGAGAAAAAATTACGCGCGATGGCTCGACCGAACGTCAAATTCGTTGGCCGCGTTTCTAACGAAGAACGGGCGCGACTTTTTTCCGAAGCAATCGCTTTCATTCATCCGCAAGAAGAAGATTTCGGCATCACACCTGTGGAAGCGATGGCGGCCGGCACGCCGGTCATTGCCCTGCGCCAAGGTGGCGCTATTGAGACGGTCATTGATGGCGTGACGGGCGTACTTTTTGATGAGCAATCCTGGCAAGAAATTGCTAACACGGTGTTACATTTTGATCGAACCAAGTTTGATTCCCAAGTGATCAGAAAGCACGCACAGCAATTCTCGCTTCAGAATTTCCACCAAAAAATCAGCGAATATGTTAACAAAAAATGGGAAATTCAACGTCGAAAAATAATTGGTCAGTTGTAATGTGGAAATCGGGATCGACATCCGACACCTGGCAACGGCGAGCCCTTCTGGGGTCGGTCTGTATACGATTGCGGTGATTGAGGCGATGGCGAAATTGGCGCCAACCGATAATTTTTGGTTGTTCGCCGCCGGTACGGAATCGACGATGGACCGATTGCCGGAGTTCAAGTCAGACAACATTCGAGTGGTAAAAAAGAATTGGCCGAATAAAATTTTGTCGTTGGGTTTATTATCTGGACGAATTACGCTCGAAGACCTGATGCCCGTTAAACTTGATGCCTGGTGGTTTCCC
The DNA here is from genome assembly GCA_964499655.1 of uncultured Gammaproteobacteria bacterium. GTDB lineage: Bacteria > Patescibacteriota > Patescibacteriia > UBA9934 > UBA9934 > CAYPRR01. The sequence goes on from CAZCLT010000001.1 coordinate 14,408, forward strand.
AATTTGAACATCATCAACACCAAACTTCCCTACTTGATCACAGCCCACGACCTATCGTTCAAGTTTTTTCCGAAATTCCTGACCGTCAAGACTAAGTCTTGGCACAAAGTTGTCGCGCCAACCAAACTTTATACCAACGCAAAAAAAATTCTCGCCGTTTCGCAAAGCACCAAGCGCGATCTGATGTTTTCGATGAACCTACCCTCTGATCAAATCGCCGTCACGCCGCTCGGTTACGATCCCATCACTTACCAACCCCGCCGCCAGCCGAGTGACGGTCAATTCCGAGCAGCGCATGGAATAAACTTCCCATACTTTTTGTCGCTGTGCACGCTCGAGCCGCGAAAAAATTTAATTTCGGTCGTCGAGGGTTACACAACTTGGCGCCAACACCTCAAAAGCGCCCCCTCCGTCTCCCCCATAAATGGGGGAGTGTTTCCCGAATTAACTAATTCAAGATCCACCCCTCCAGACATGGAGGGGCCGGGGGAGGCTCCCCATCTCGTGATCGCTGGCGGCGTCGGCTGGAAATCTGGTGCCTTGCATCGAGCAATCCAATCTTCGTATTTCCGTGATCAAATCCACCTCACCGGTTACGTACCCGAAAAGCACAAAGGAGCCCTGTACCGAGGTGCTAGCGCCTTCATCTTCCCCTCGTTTTACGAAGGTTTTGGCCTGCCGGTGCTAGAAGCAATGGCTTGCGGCACACCCGTAATCGCCTCGTTTACCAGTTCTCTGCCCGAAATCGTCGGCCAGGCCGGCCTGCTCGTGGACCCCTACCGCCCGAGCGACATTACTCAGGCCTTAACCCTCGTGAGCGACCCTCAAACCGCTGAACTCCTACGCTCAAGAGGGCTCGAACAAGCCAAAAATTTCTCCTGGACTAAAACCGCCCAGTTAACCCTCGAAGCCGTGCGCCAAATGTGCTAAAATAGGCGCATGAGAATCGGCATCGATGCTAGATTTTATGGTCCCCGAGTGGGGGGTGGAGGCATAGGTCGCTATGTCGCTGAATTAGTGACCAATTTGCAATTGCTCGACCACGAAAACGAGTACGTTCTCTTCCTCAAAAAGGAAAATTTTCACGAGTGCGTGATCACCAATCACCGCTTTGAAAAACGCCTAGTCGATGTTCACTGGTACACGCTGGCCGAACAGCGCCAAATGCCTGGCGAAATCAAACGGGCCCGGGTCGATTTCATGCACTACCCGCACTGGAACATCCCGATCTTTTCCCGGGTGCCGTTCATGGTCACCATCCACGATTTAATCCTGCTCGAAGACCCGCAGTCCGCCCGTTCGACCACCCGCGGTGCTCTGATTCACGGCTTCAAGTACGCTGGCTTCCGTACGGTGCTCGAAAGCGCTGTCCACCGCTCAAAGCACATCATCTCGGTCTCAAACTACACCAAGGAATCCATCTTACGTCACTTCGGTATCAAGGAATCAAAAATTTCTGTTATTCCCAATGGCGTTAATCCGCCAATCAATGTCCGCGATGTGAGCCTGACCGATTTGGGCGTTTACGAACCGTACTTCCTGTACGTCGGTAACGCCTACCCACACAAAAATTTGGAGATGATGCTCCACACCTTTGCTCGCTACTTGGAAAATCACCCACACACCCAGCTGGTGCTGGCTGGTCGCCGCGACGTCTTTTCCCATCGATTGGAGCGCGAAGCTAATGAAATTGGTTTGCCAATCGGTGCAATTCGTTTTATCGATCTACCAACCGACAACGAACTCTCCGAACTTTACCGTCACGCCAACCTGTTCATTTTCCCCTCCCGTCTAGAAGGCTTTGGCATTCCGCCATTAGAAGCGATGAGCTACGGAACGGCCGTGGCCGCGGCTCAGGCCTCTTCGCTGCCTGAAATCCTAGCCGATGGCGCCAGTTGGTTTGCGCCAGATGATACCGAAGCGCTAGAAACGATCATGACTCAAGCTACTGACGATTTACCAAGCCTACAGCCTAAGCGCGACCACGGATTGAAAATCGCGAGCGAATTTAGCTGGCCGAATGCCGCGCGAAAAACTCTCGAACTCTACAATCGCTTCCCCACCCTTTAACGCATGTCCGACCTCAACAAAAAACCTAAGACCATAAAAATCTCAGCTAAGCCGGGACAACTTTCGCCTTACATTATCCATTTGAGCAAGAACCCAGCCGTAGGGGCGGGGTCTGTGACCCGCCCGGTGGATTCGACCGATCCCGTCGAAGAATTAAAACGAAATTTATTCATCGATCCTGATCTAATGCTCGATGAGACCGATGCCGAGGAAACCCATGACGGCCTGGAGGTTGATTTTAATGATCTAGTAGCGCAGTTGCGCGAGCCCGATACCCAGGTCGGTAACGTTGACGTAGGGGCGAGGTCTGTGACCCGCCCTGTGATCGAGAACCGAGAAATGTCCGTCCCTTCCCCGATCCACGAACTGATCGAGATGGACATCGACGCGAATGCTTTAATAGAAGACGAAGTTGAAGCTATCGCCGAGGAAATTCATGAAGAAATTGAAACGCCCGAGGAACCTAAACAAATTCTCACCTTCTCCCCCGAAGAATTACCATCTACCGACGAACTCCCCGAGCCCGAGCCAGAATTTACCCCAACGCCCCATCATCACTTCCGTTCCATTCTCGCCTTTGTGGCCGTATCACTGCTACTCGTGATGCCGCTGCATGCCATGCAGGGTCTGGGCAGTGCCAGCACGATGAAAGCCGATATTACCGATGCCGGCCAGCGAGCGATCGATAACTTAACGCGTGGCGCTTCGGCGCTTTCTGATAACCGTTTTGATCTGGCCGGCTCCAACTTCACCCGAGCCACCAACGATTTCAAAGACGCGCAAGAATCTCTGAGCGGCCTACAGGGCACCATCGCTTCGCTAGTTTCGATCATCCCGCAAACTGATCGTACCTACGACAGCGTCCGTGGCCTAGTGACGGCCGGCAGCGAACTATCTGAGGCCGCCAATCTTTTCTCGCAAGCAGCTGGCGAAGTCTCGGGTGAATCAGCCACCAATATCGTCACTAAGCTGAGCGTTTTACGCGCTTATATTGAAAAAGCGGAACCACATGTGACTCTGGCAGCTAACGCGCTAGAAAAAGTTGATCCCAGCGTGATGCCGAACGATTACGTCGATCAAGTCACCAACCTAAAGAGCAAAACACCTTCACTGGCCACGGCGCTTCAGGAATTCATCACTTTTTCTGATACGCTCAAAACCATCCTCGGCGAAAATCGAAAAATGCGCTATTTAGTCGCCTTCCAAAACAATACCGAACTACGCGCCACCGGTGGTTTTGTTGGTAGCTTTGCGCAAATCGATATCTTGAACGGCGAAATCGTCGAAATCGATATTCCAGAAGGTGGCAGTTACGATGTGCAAGGCCAGCTCTCCGCTTTTGTGGCCCCGCCCCAACCGATCACCCTAGTTAACCCGCGCTGGGAATTTCACGATGCTAACTGGTTCCCGAATTTTCCAACTTCGGCTAGCAAAATGATGTGGTTCTATGAAAAATCCGGTGGGCCAACCGTGGACGGCGTGATCGCTATCAATGCCACGCTGATGCCAGATCTGTTGGCGATTTTAGGTGATGTCGAAATGCCAGAATACGGCAAAACTATCGATAGCGAAAATTTCTTGTTCGAAACACAAAAAATTGTTGAGTTTGAATACAAGGATTTGGTTAAAACTGATCTCGGTCGAAAAGAAGACGCACCGAAACAGTTCATTGGCGATTTGGCGCCCAAGCTACTCGAGAAACTTCAGGAAGCTGATATGCCGACCCTTCTGGCAGTACTCGATTGCCTAGGTACCGGCTTGCAAGAAAAAGACGTTCAGTTTTACTTCGACAACAATACGCTTGAAGCCCAGATGGAAACGCTTGGCTGGTCAGGTTCGGTCGTGGAAACGACCGGAGACTATTTAATGATCGTTGATACAAACTTGGGTGGCGGTAAAACCGACACGGTTATTACCCAGAACGTTGATGTTCAGGTTGATGTCGCTGCGGATGGTTCGGTCACCAATACCGTAACTATTACCAAAGAACATCGTGGACTCAAAACCGCGCTTTTTGAAGGCGCCAACAACGTCGATTACATTCGCCTGTACGTACCAGCTGGTTCAGAATTCCTGGGTGGTAGCGGTTTTGAAGCACCGCCGCTAAGCGCCTACGACGAAACAGATTTAGATCTCACTTTCGATGAAGATTTAAGCTTAGTGATGAGCAACGAAAAGAAAGATCCGGGCACGGGTACTGATATTTGGGATGAAAGCGGCAAAACAGTTTTCGGTAACTGGATTCAGACCGCGCCTGGAGAAACGCAAACCATTGTCATTACCTACCGCCTACCTTGGAAAATCGTGTCCGACGATCCTTCAACCGGGCTGATCGCTGCCGCTAAAGCTCGCCTGGGTTTTAAAGATTTACAAACCTACACCATGTTTGTTCAGAAGCAATCAGGCGTTAATACGCGACAAACTAACGTCAGTCTGAACTTGCCGGGTAACCGTAAACTGATCTGGGGGTCGCAAGATGGCGATACGCAAGCCAACGAAATCGCGGTCAGTAACCGCACCGATTCGTTCCTCCGATTCCTGATCGAAAAATTACCGGAAGAATAAATATGACCGAACACGAACACCCCAAGCACCACCCGAAACACGTTCCAGGTTCAGAACCCCATCCCGCTTCCCCTTCGAAAGGGGAAGAGTCGCCGCATGTAAAAATTCAAAAGCATCATGCTTCGCGTACCCATGCGCACACCGAGACGGGACTCGAGAAGGATGAAGAACAAGCGATCGAAACCGGACTACACGCCATTTACGGCGAAGATAAAACGGATTTCACTAAAATTGAACGCCCACGCAATTTCATTACTCAACTTCTGCTCACGCTGGTAATCGTGCTCTCGGTGTTAGCTGGCACGGCCTGGGGTGGTTATTTCGTTTATCAAAAATATTTTGCCCCGGCGAGTTCGGAAACTTTCACCGTCAACATTAAAGCACCGGAACAAATCAAAAGCGGTGAACGATTAGCGATCACCATTCATTACTCCAACCCCACCAGTGTACCGCTGGCCCAATTAACCATCGACGCTCGCCTACCAACTGGCTTTATTGTAGAAACTAGCAACCCGCTAGCTGGCAATCTAGCTAAACCCACTTGGGATATTGGCTATTTAAACGCTGGTAGCGATGGCGAAATCACACTCGAAGGAATCTGGATTGCGACTGTGCCCTCCACTACCCCACTACAAGTCTTTGCCAATTTCCGACCAGCTAATTTTAATTCTGATTTTCAAGCCGTGGAAACCGTTTCCGTCACCAGCTTACAAACTGTGCTGGAATCCACTTTCAGCGGATCTGAAGAAGCCACGCCTGGCGAAGCCCAGGAATATCTACTAACGATCCAAAACACTGGCAGCGAAACGGTGAAAGATGTCATCGCTGAAATTAAATTACCAATCGGTTTCTATTTGGATAAAAGCGCACCAGAACTGGCGGCCGCGAGCGAGCCGGTCTGGACCATCGCCAGCCTAGAACCTGGCGCCAAATCAGAAATCAAACTAACTGGTTCTTTCGCCGCCGATGTCACCGGCTTCCAATATTTTGATGCGACGATCAGCTTGAAAGATGGTAACGATCAGTTAACACAAACAACGGCTCAAACTTTTACCGATGTAAAAGGTAGCACTGTTTCGTTACAATTGGTGGCTGCCGGCAGTAGCACAGATTCAGCTCTGTTCCTGGGTGATAACCTGCGCGTTTCGCTGGCCTATGAAAATACCAGCGAAGAACCGATGAATGATGTCGCCATTTTGCTCGATTTCTCTTCCGAGAAGACCTTTCCGATTGATTGGAAAACCGCCAATCTCGCCGGCGGAAAACTGACTAAAGATGGCGTGCTCTGGAGCGCTGAAACGATCGGTGAAGTGCCGGCGCACGAAAAGAAAATCTTGAGTTTAGATTTTCCTATCGTGGCCACCATGACCGAAGCGTTCGGTGACCGCTTCACGCTCACGGCGCTCGCGAACGTCGGTAATCTTTCTGTCCGTTCCACCCCGATCACCATCTCCATTAACTCCAACGCCACGCTCGCCACCGAAGTGCGCTATTTCACGGCTGATGGCGCGCCACTCGGCGCTGGCCCCATCCCACCGATGGTTGGCGAAAGCACCACTTACCGCGTGTACTGGACGGTTAGCAACAGCCTGCACAACCTGGAAAATATGACTGTGACGGCTATTTTGCCACCACACGCCACTTGGAACAATCAAACAACAACCGATCTAGGGACCGTGGCTTATAAAGATATTTCCGGTGAGGTGGTTTGGACTTTATCGGCGCTGCCAGAAGACGTACAAAGCGTCAGCGCCAACTTCGCCATCAGCATTACGCCAAAAACAGAAGATGTCGGAAAATTCGTCAAACTAATCTCGGGCTCTAATTTCAAAGTCACCGATAGCTTCACTAAGGCGCTGATCGAACAAACTGGCGAAAGCCTGGACACCGAGCTCCCCACCGACGTGTTTGCCAGCGGCAAAGGCGCCGTGGTTGAGGCGCCAGCACCGTAACAAAAAATGCATTAACTAACCGATCGGTCAGTTAATGCATTTTTGTTTGAGGCTATTTCCGCCGTAAATTTTTCATCATTCGATACAAGCCGTACCAAGTGTGGCGAAGTGGCAGATCGATGGTGCCGGGCATGGAATAAACTAGGCCACCGAAGCCGAGTTTGTATCGAGTAATGCCAGCCCAGGGGTGATCGGCGGGAGCGTCGGCGGGAGCGATGCCCCAGAAGTCGAAGGCTTTCAGGCCAACGGCGATCGCATCGGTCATCAAGAAGACGTGCAAGGCGTACTGGGCCATCACATCGCGGTGCAAGTTACTGGTCGCGCCGTGCAGATAAGTCCGCACGCCGTTAAAATCGACGATAATATTCGCGGTGATTGGTCGATCTTCAAAATAAGCCAGGGGTAATTTAGCTGTTGCCTCACCAGCCTGGAGCGACTCGAGCATCTGGTGATAATATTTTTCGTGGTGGGCCGAGAAATTATCGCGCGCGGCCGTTTGCTCCATTAGGCGCATAAAATCCGGAAACGCCTCCAGGCCAACAAACTTACACACCACACCTTTCTTCTGTGCCAGCCGAAAATTGTAGCGAGTTTTGGATTTGAAATTGGCGATCAGCTTCTCTTCACCAACAGTTAAATCAACCATCACCGTGTGCGCCGGCTGTACATCGTGCACCTTCATGAACCGCGTCTCTTGGGTGGGTTCACACCGTAAAAACACGGCTGACGGCAGTACTTCACGAACTCGCTCCACCAGCGTATCGGCCTGGCCGTAACCCAGTGGACCCTTCGGGATGTACCAATACGATTGACCAAGCGGCAGTGGCATCAAAATCGCTTGGGCTACCGCTTCCGCATCCGTCCCCGGAACATGTACCCGTTCGACCGTTCGGCCAACATTTTTTTGAAATTCTCCCCACTCCCAGGACTGCAAAAACGCCCCAAACGGCGGCGCGTATTCGCGAACTAGGTTGTTCCAGGTTTGGGAGTTCATTACGATTTTATTCTACTGGATAGCCGGCTGGAATACAAAAAGCAAAACTTAAAAAATGGACAAAGAGCAAAGCACAAAAAATTTTAGACCATCACCGAAAGACGGGAACCGCAGAACGAACCCGAATTGTCAGGCTCGAACCCGTCGAGAAGCGCCTGCCGGCCGTCCGCGCTCCAGTAGGCGCACGGAACACCGCCAGAGATCTTAAACCAAGCACCGGTTAGAAACGCCAGGCTATCCTCGCCGTTCTGATAATCGTCTAATGTTTTACCGGTTTCCTGTAGGTGGTAAATGAACGCCGAAATCCAATCTTCTGGTGTCATTCCGGATTCGCCAGGTAATTGTTGTGCTAGGTATTCATTAGAACTCTTGCCGGCTTCAGTCTCTGGTCGTGGTGACTTCTTGCCATCGGTTTTGCCTTCACCTGCTCGGGGAATACTACGGATACCGCGAGTCTTACGGTCGGATTGTAGTAATTCGATGCGCCAACCGGTCAGTGGGTCAGTGGCATTTCGTTGGGCCTCAAGGATCTGGGCTTTGGTGAGGCCTTGATGTTTAGATTGGTCTTTATCAAAAGCTTTGACGCCGTAGACTAAATCACCTTTCACGTCGGCGCTGTTGTAGCCATCCCAGTGATATTCAGGTTGGCTCTCGTCCAATTCAAAATCCGGATGCTTCTTCTTGTGGTCGAGTAATGTTTTCTTGAGCCCCTCGATCTGGCGATTTAGACTGGGACGATAAGAATTTTGGTGAAGCTCTGTTCGGCTTTGATGGCGAGCTCGGCCTGGCGCTCGATGAGACAGGCCGCGATGTCTTCGACGGAGGGATACGGGTACTCGTGGCCGTCGATGCCGCGGATGAATTCGATACCGGTTTCTTTATTCATCTCTAAAAGACCCTGAGCTTTTAGGCTGGCTTTTTGTTTTTTGTGTTGTTCAGAAAGCGAGTAAGTAATTTCTAATTGCTCGCGCGGAGAGAATTCGTGAGCCTCTGGGTCGGGTGGGACTAATGGGTCATATTCGTCGGGAGGGGGCGAGCCGAGGATTTCCCGCATGGCCGCTTCTTGTTCTTTACCTAAAATTTTGCCAACCAATTCGGCGTTGTCTTTAGAGCGATGCTTGGGTGGTTCGAAAGGGTTTTCGAGCGAGCTGAAAGGCATATCAACGTGATAATTGTTTCAAGGCGGCGCGGATGCGGTCTTCAGTTGATTCGGCGACGACATCGCGGAGGACGTCGGCCACGTCACGACGGGCGTAGCCGAGGCCAACCAACGCATCGATCGCCTCTTCGTCGACTGAATTGGGTTCATCAGACTCAGTGACGAGTACGCCTTTGAGCTCTAGAATAATTTTTTGCGCCGTCTTTTTGCCCACGCCAGGAATGCCGGTTAAGAAATCAACATCACCGGCCAGGATTTTTTCGATCACGCTATCATGCGCCGCGTTGCTCAAAATCTTGGCCGCCAGCTTAGGGCCAACGCCGTTAACTTCGATCATCGTCTCGAAGAGCTCCAACGCTTCCAGGCTAGCGAAGCCGTACAACTCACGACGATCTTCGCGCACCAAATCAAAGGTGTAAATGGCAAGCGACTGACCAATTTGCCCATCAAAACCCACGCTATAAACCTTATAGCCAACGCCTCCTACCTTAAGGATTAGCCAGTCAGGACGCCGCGCAATCACTTCGCCCTCTAGGTAACCGATCATAGAACCCCATTTTCCCAGGTAAGCCGCGCTTCGTCAAAGAGGCGTTGGGCTTTAGTGAGGCGTTTTTGAAGTTCTTTGTTTTGCAGATTATTGGGTACGGAAAGCGACGGATCCTTTACCAGTTCTTCTAGCGCCTCAACGATCTCCTTACGGCCACGACCAAATGGCACCTTTAAAATTTTAAAAACTTCGTCGGAAGAAAGGCCGGCCGCTTTGAGCAGATTCTTGAATTCCCTCTTCTGCGCCAAGCGAACTTCTTCACGGCGTTTCGCGCGACGTGCCGGGGCCGCCAATTCTTCACTGCGCCAAAAGTTAAAGATGGCCGTCAGATCGACAGCAAACCGACCGTACTGCTGGGACAACGAACCAACCGCCGAATCTAAAAAGACGCAGGCCAATAAAACGTCCATGGCTTCGTTCGCGTCGAGCTTGGCCTTGGTGGCTCGAGCGATGAGTAGCTCGAACTTGGCCACATCAGGCCCCGTCTTGAAGAATTCGAGCACGTCGATGTGATTCTCCATCGCGAAAGCGAGCATTTCGCCATCTCGCGGCTCGAGCTTAAGGTGCTGTTCGATGGCCGTCCGCGCCGATCGGAATTCAGGACGAAGCGCGGCCCGGGCGTGCCCGAAGTAATGTGTTTCAATACCGTATGTTTTGAAAAATTCAGCGAGTAGTTCCCCACCAGCCAAATCGGAATGACTGAGCTCAAATGCTCGATACAATTTCAAATACAATGCTTGCTCGGCCGCGCTAGCCGTCACCGAGAGACGGCGCTTGTGCTGAGCAAAGCCTTCCATCGCGCCTTTAGAGTTACTCGCCGCATCGAAAGCGATCAAAGTTGGTTTAGCGATGTCGTGGAGCAAGGCGAAGGCTTGAAGCGTGGCCGCATTAGCCCGAATCGTCTCTTCTAGTTTGATGATTTCTTCACGCCAGTAGCGCTCGCCGACTAACTCGTCAATGGCCAACAAACTTTGGCCATCGAGTACAGCAAATAACCCTCCCAGGATCCGCTCCACATGAAAACGCACGAAAATACCCTCACAATGCCAGGGTGCCGACTGTGGACAATGGTCTAATTTCTGAAGTTCGGGCGCTAATTTTTGAGCCTCAACCAGCGCCTCCCGAGCTTGATTCTGTCGCTCTGCCGTCAAAACGTCTTCATCCAGCCAACGTAAAAAAACCTTCGATTCCCCTTTGTTTTTAAAGATTTGGCCTCCATTTCCCCACATATTGTTAACTAGCAATTGACAGAAATATACTTTTCTGCTATATTGACCGTCTGTAAGAGTTCCTTCCAACCCGGAGTATCGGCCATGGGCGGCGGATAATCTAGCGATCACCTAAAGGGGACAAAACGCCTATGTCGGCGCCCCATAAATCTGCGATCGAGCGAACAAGAAGCTTTGATCCATCGATCGTACGATAACCATCGACCAACCCGGTCGGTGCACTGCCCCGAAGCAAGAAAGATGCCAACTTCTACTCCGACTACAGGATATACCACCTGAACTACCCGTTCACCTTGACCGGTCCCTAGAGCGCCCTCGCTCTTGGCACCGGTCTCATTTTATTTTAGGGGCTTCGAGCAATTCCAAGCGGCGTTAAAGAGAACGGTAAATGTGTCGGCAAAAACTTTATTTTCAATAATCACCACTTCGATGTCGCCAAGCAGATTGACGAAAGCAATGTGGTTTTTGTAAATCCAAATGTTACCCTCAAAGTCACCAAATGCCTGATCGAGCTGACGTAGCTCAGCTTGAGGATTTGGATTTTTGACCGTCCCTCTGACTAAAGATTTTAGTTTTAGATTCTTAAACCCTTCAATTTTTCGTAGTTCTAAAATCAACTTTTCTTCCAAAAAATTATAAACCACGTCTAAGTTAGAAACCTCTAAAATCTCGTTGGTCTTAACCGAACCGACATCACGGAACAAAGCGCGCACGCCTTCTTCGCCAGTGTAAAAACGAACTCGGGGATGCACACCGCCTTTCATCACTCGCAGTTCCGGCAGCATACGATCCAATGAGCCGAGCTGAATCTTCATGCGCTCCATGCGGCCATGGAAATAATCCTCCAGCTTCTCCGGATCTTCAGCACTGAAGACGGTTTTCTTACCTTTTTCAAAAGTGCTCACCAATCCTTTTTCTTGCAAATGGCTGATGATTTCGTAAGCAGCCGTGCGACTGATTTCAGCACGCTTGGCCACGTTTTGCACGCTCTCGGGCCCGAGTTCGAGCATCGCCAAATAAACACGCGCTTCAGTTTCCGAAAGACCAAGTTCAATAAGTGTCTTTTTGATATTTAGGGACATAGTTGGAAAATTAGCTTGTAGGAAGTAGCTTGTAGGTTATAAATTACCCACACTATACAATTAATTTCAGCACTTCGTCGAGCGCTGGCAGTGGTCGATCAACCGTGGCCAGCATTCCCCAGCATCGATCCTGACCAAAAGTGAACCCGCCGAAGTGATCGAAGAGTGCTTTGGCTTGGTCGCAATCCTGCACGTAAACCCGGCGCTGGCCCTGAAAGATAATTAAAGTCGGTGGTCCGTCCGGAAACTCACGAGCGACGATAAAGGAAAGGGCTTCGCGAATACTCATCATGTCGTCTTCAAGTTTGATGATCACGATTCCGTCCCGCTCTTCTCGCGCTCGCCACGCCACTTCGGCATCGATTTCTTCTTGCGCGAATTTCTCAGCGTCGAGCGCTTGAGCCAAAGCACGGTAGCCAGCAATCCCCCGTTCAATATTTTCCTGGCTCCAGCCCTCCTTTTTCAATTCCCAAATAAAACCCCGATCAATCAAACCAACCGCGTTCACGGTGATCGGATCAAAGCCGAGCTTCTCCACGGCCGCATCATCGAGCGCGAATAATTCTCGAAACTGTTCGAGACTGCTTTTGACTTTCATGCGATCCAAATCATCGTAACGATGATGATCGATGATCACCACTTCGAACCCCTGAACCCGCAACATCTCTTCTTCCACCTCGCCTGGGATTTCCACGATCACCACTCGCTTCACCTCAGGGTCGGCCTTCATCACTCGGTAAAGCAAATTTGGCTCACGTGATAATTTCGCGCCGTGAGGTTGATCAGAAATCACCGTCGGCAAGCCGATAGCTTGCGCCAGATACTGAATGATCAGTGATTCTTCGTCGTTCTTTCGGCAAACTAGGCCGGTGTTCATCATATTTTAAAACCCAACCCAACACTCTTGCTCGCTCGCCCGGACCTCGGCAGAGTGCTTTACTTCGTCGTCGCGGATAAAATCGATGGAAGCTGAAAGCGTGGCTTCTTTGATCGTCGGCGCGTGTTCTTCGAACATCGCTTTGACTTGATCCGACGCTGACCAAATTTTGAGCGCGATGCGATCTTCGATAGTGAGCCCGGAATCTTTGCGGAGTTGATTAACCTTGCGGATCACCTCACGTGCCAAACCTTCACGAATCAACTCAGGAGTCAGCGTGATGTCGAGTTCGACTTTGAGCTCCCCTTTTTCGACCGTAGCCGATTTGACGTTGACCTCATCCAGAATCACCGCCAGATATTCAGGTGAGATATCACCGCTTGGCGTCCAAATAGTCATCGAACCAAGTGCCTGTTTGATAGCTCGGCCACCCGCTTCGCGTTGATCGAGTACGCGGCTGACGATGGCGCGCGCTTCGCCCATTTTTTCGAGCACGTTAGCATCGACAGCACCGGCTTCAGGCCAATCTTCCAAGTGAACCGAAAGACGATCGGCCTTGCCGAGGAAAGCGCCGCTGATTTCTTGATAAATCACCTCGGCCAACATCGGCATAAACGGCGCCAACATTTTGGCGAAAGTATTGAGCACGGTTCGAAGAGTCGCAATGGCTTCGGGGTCGGATTTGATTCGATCTCGAGATCGTCGCAAATACCAAGTCGACAAATCAGTGACGAACGATTGCAAAGTTCGCGCGGCCAAAGACAGTTCGTAGCCTTCCATCTGTTTGGTTTCTTCGGCCAGCGTTTCGTTAAGGCGCGATAAAATCCAAACGTCGAGAACATGCTCGCCACTTGGCGTACGACCATCGTCATTTTCGCGGTACAACGAGTAGAACGAAAGGACGTTACGTAAAATGTTGATGAAGTTGCGGCTGACTTCGATCACGCCGGATTCAGCAAAGCGCAAATTCTCGGCACGCACGACTGGGCTGGTCATCAAATAGTAGCGAACCGCGTCGGCGCCGTACTTGCCCATCACCTCCATCGGGTCGGGGTAATTATTCAGGCGCTTGCTCATCTTCTTGCCATCTTCGGCCAGCACAATGCCGTTGACAATCACGTTCTTAAAGGCCGGCATGCCAAACAAAGCGTTGGAAAGAACGTGCAGAGTGTAGAACCAGCCGCGGGTTTGATCCTGACCCTCGGCGATAAACTCAGCCGGAAAACCCGCATCAAAATCTTCCTGGTTTTCGAACGGATAATGCACCTGAGCGTAGGGCATGGAACCAGATTCGAACCAACAGTCCAAAACTTCGGGCACGCGGTGAAATTCCTTGCCGCCCCGCTTCAAAACGATCTTGTCCATCACTTGCTTGTGCAAATTTTCCACTTTCTCGCCTGACAGATCTTCCAATTCCTGCTTGGAACCGACGCAAATTATTTCGCCATCATCGGCTCGCCAAATCGGCAGCGGCGTGCCCCAAAAACGCGAACGGGAAATCGCCCAATCGTGCACCCCTTCCAGCCATTTACCAAAACGACCTTCCTTAATGTGCTCCGGTACCCAGTTGATTTCCTTGTTGGTTAAAACTAACTTCTCTTTAATATCTTCCACCTTTACAAACCAACTCGAGGTGGCGTAATTCAATAACGGGGTGTCACAGCGCCAGCAGTGCGGATAGCTGTGAGTAATTTTTTCTTTGCCGAACAACCGACCGTCGTGCGCGATAGCTCGGAGAATCTCGACGTCCACGCCACTACGATCTTCTTTGGATTTGACCATTACGTCCTTCACCTTGTAACCGGCGGCCGCGAGCGGATCGGCGACTTCGGGCACAAACTGGCCGTTCATTTTTACGTGGATGATCGGTTCAACATCTTCCTTGTGACCGACCAAACGATCATCTTCGCCAAAGCCCGGCGCGATGTGCACCACGCCCGTACCGTCATCGGTGGTCACGAAATCGGCCGCGACGACGCGGAAGGCGTTAGGGTGATCTTTAAAGAACGGGAATAGTGGTTCGTAAGTGGAACCAACCAGTTCAGAGCCGAGAATTTTTGACTTGATCGTGAATTCCTTGCCCTTGAAGACTACGGCGACGAGTTTTTCGGCCACGACGTAATCAGCCCCCTCAAACTCCACGACGGCATACTCAAGATCGCCCTTCACGGCGAGCAGTACGTTGCCCGGCAACGTCCAGGGCGTGGTGGTCCAGGCGATCATCTTAGCGCCAGCGAGCGGTCCGGACAGCAATGGGAAATTTACGAACACCGAAATGTCTGTGACGTCGGCGTAACCCTGGTTCACCTCGAAGTTAGAAAGTACCGTCTCGCAACGTGGGCAGATGTGCATCGATTTGTAGCCCTCGTAAATCATCTCTTTCTCCCAGAGTGATTTGAACACCCACCACACCGATTCCATGAACGGCAGATCCATCGTCTTGTAGGCGCGGTCCATATCGACCCAGCGGCCCAAACGATTGATCACCTTTTTCCATTCCTCCGCGTACGTCAAAACTATTTCGTGACAGGAATTGTTGAATTGCTCGATCCTGAACTTCTCGATGTCTTGGCGGGATTTCAAATCAAACTTTTTCTCGACGATGTTTTCGATCGGCAAACCGTGGCAATCCCAGCCCCAGGTGCGCTCGACTCTAAAACCCTTCATCGTCCAAAAACGTGGCACCGCATCCTTCATCACGCTGGCGACAATGTGCCCGTAGTGCGGCAATCCAGTGGCAAACGGCGGGCCATCATAGAAAACGTACGGTTTGCCCTTGGGTCGAGCTTCGACCGACTTTTGGAAACATTGGTGTTCATCCCAGTAGCGCAAAACGTCGAGCTCGGTGCTGGCGTGTGACTTTTGGTGTTCATCTGGCATAATGGGCCCAGTTTATCAGCCCAGGAGCCGAAAATCAAGCCGCTAAACGCCTCTTCTGCCCTTGTTTTCCTGGCAGTGGGGCGATCTCGGCGTTAAATACGGCCATCGATCCACCTTCGGACTCAGGTCGATCATCAGTCCATGTTGAATCCCAGTGGAAAATATTATCGCCGGTTGACTCCGCCCATTTAATTAAGGATGGATTTTCGGTGATCAGACTGTAACGCACGGCTTGGCCAAGGCTGTTCGCTTTGGTATCCATCAGTTTTTTAGCCGCTGTGTAGAGCAAGGTAGTCTCATTGGGTAGGTGATCTTCGGGTCTGTCGGTTTCCAGTACGGCCAGATAGGACTGATCGCGCAGATCATAACTCAACGTCAAAACCTTTGAACCATAATTCAACAGATATTTGATTTTCGATCGCTTCTTCTCCGGTTGAATCGTGACTTCGGCCAAAATATCGGCCACAATTTTCTCGGGCGATGTCTCAATAGGTTCGGCCCTTTCCAGACCGCGACGTAATTCCATGATCATAGTGCTTATATTGTATACTAATCGATATGGAAAACGGTGATCAACTGGTGAAAATACTAAATGACCAGGGCGAAATGATTGGCGCCAAGCCCAGGCGCGAGGTTGATAAACAACACGATATTTTGCACTGTGCCGATGTGCTGGTGATCCAAAATGGTCGATTGTTACTCAGCCGGATTCCAGACACGACACTTTATGGCGGTACACTCGGCACCTCGGCCGCCAGCATGGTGCGGGATAATGAGACGCCAGAGCAGGCAGCGATTCGAGCTCTGCAAAAAGAGCTGAACGTCACCGTTTCCGAAGTCACTCTACTCGGCGAAAAATTCTATGCCTTTCCCGACGGCGTGAAGCGACTCAAGACGTCATTCGTGATCACCCACCCCGACACCATCACTCCCAACCCAGCGGACGTCTCCGAACTCGTCGCCTTCGATCGCGCGCAAATCGAATCACAATTATCTACCAATCCCAATCTCTTCGCGCCAACTTTTCAGGCGCTGTGGCAAGAATATCAAACGCAACTGCCGATTTAACCCGTGACCAACAGCCACACGCCGAAGAGGATAACGCAAAAGAGCGTCCCTTTTTTGATCATGTTACGACGATCGATTTCTTCTTTGAAGAAGGTTGGGAAACGGGCGTGCAACATTTTAGCGGCGATCAAAAGTATCATCGGTTGGAGTGAATCCATGGTCGTGACGGCGGTTAGCGGCGCCATGGTCAGCGCCAATTTGCTGGTCGAAGTGGCGATAAATGTAAAAAATTCCTCGAGGGCGAACAATGGAATTGATAGGCGAAAAGTCGACCAACCACCAATGATAGTTTTTCGATGCTTGGCTGAGATCAGAAGACCCAGTGGGATCAAAAAAGCAAAAACTGATTGTCCGGCCATGGCGGTGCCCCAATTCATGCCGTGTTCAAATGAATACTTAAACACCAAACCTTCCACCGTAATCACCGCTGAAGCGATGATCATGTAAAAAATCGAACGATTGAACTTCATCTTTTTTGGTTCGAAGCTGAGAGCGGCGCTGGAAAGGATCACGAGAAAGAAGCCAACGTACTGTGAAAGATGTAACACTTCGCCAACGAAAAGGAAGGCCAAGAGTGGCGTAAACAGGCGAGTAATATCGAATAGAGCGATGACGATCGAAGTATCACCTTCTTGTAGCGCTCGGTAATAAGGATACAGGTAAGAAAAATTGGTTACACCGAGTACGAAGACTAAAAGCAAGGTTGACCAACCCGACCACTGCGGCGGATCGAGCAGGATAATTACCGGCAAGAAAACCAAATTAAACATCGACGCATAGAACAACAGCATCACCGGATTGGGCAATCGGCGATTAACGAAGAAGTTATCAACTAGGTTGGCGGCCGAGTAAGCGATCGGGGCGATGAGCGCCGGTAAAAGCCAATTCATAACCGTTTCATTATAACCGATGTACTCTGATTACATCGGATGTAGTCAGACTACATCGTCGTAAAATAATGGGCGAGGTATAATCCGAAGCATGAAACCAACGATTTACATTGGAGCTGACCACGCCGGGTTTGATTTGAAGGCTAGCCTAAAGGAACATCTGGCGCATCAAGGTTTTATTGTTGAAGATCTTGGGGCGCACGAATTGAATCCAACCGATGATTACCCGCAGTACGCCGGCGCCGTGGCCGAAGCGGTGCGCAATCATCCGGGGTCATTGGGGGTTTTGGCCTGCGGGAATGCTGAGGGCGTATGCATTGCGGCCAACAAGTTTGATGAAATTCGAGCCGGGGTTGGATATTCCGTCGAAGCCAGCCAGACGATGCGTAACGACGATAACGCCAACGTGATCTGCCTGCCCGGCCGAGTGAAGACGCAGGACGATCCGCTGAAAGTGCTCGACGCCTTCGTGGCCACCCCCTTTTCTGGTGCCGCCCGCCATGTTCGCCGGCTCGAACAGGTCGCAGCCATCGAAGAGCGTCAGTCGGGTCAGATCTCTGTCGTCCCAGCCGTGCTGGTGGAATCAAAAGCCGAGTTCATCGCCAAAATCAACGATTCAGAACTGCGTGCCGTAGCTAAGCTATGGCAAGTTGATGTGTTAGACGGCTCGATGTTTGATCGCACTTCGTGGTTCGATGCGGAAGAGATCGCTTTAATGCCGCTACTGCCTCAGATCGAGCTCCACTTGATGGTCGAAAATCCTCTGCCGATCATTGAAACTTGGCAAAAGTCCACCCCAACATTACAACGGGCCATCATCCACGCCGAAATAGCACGCCCAATCGGCGCCGTGTTGCAACGGATCCGTGAAATGAAACTCGAAGCCGGGTTGGCCATCAATCCAGAAACTTCTCTCGACGCAATCGAGGGTCACGCCTCCGAAATCCAAGTCTTGCTGGTGATGGGCGTGCATCCTGGAGCGTCGGGCCGGCCGTTTGGCGGCGAAGCCATTCTTGCAAAGATTCGCCAAGCGAAAAAGCGTTTCCCTAACCTCAGAATCGCCGTCGACGGCGGTATCACGTTAGCCAATGCCCCCGAAATCATTAGTGCTGGCGCCGATCAGCTCTGCGTCGCCTCGGCACTTTGGGAAACATCGGAGCGTGCGAGCGTGTATCAGAAACTTGCGAGTCTCTAATTGTATGGTAAAATAATGTTAATTAAATCTTTCTTAAACTATGACTACGTCTTCCACGTTGACCAAAGTTTCCATCGGAGTCGTGCTAGTCGGTTTGCTCCTAGGCGTCGGTGCCTTCTTATTTGCCCCCAAAGCTCAGGCGCTTACCGCCTTGGCCGATGTGGACAGCGGCGATCTATTCCGTGGCGAATCTTATTCCTCGGTTTACTACATGGGCGCCGATGGTTTGCGCTATGTCTTTACCACCGATAAATCTTTCTTCACCTGGTACGCTAACTTCAACGATGTAAAATGGATTGCCGATAGCGATCTAGCCAAAATTCAGATCGGTGGCAACGTCACTTACAAGCCAGGGGTCAAAATGATCAAAATCAACACTGATCCACGCACTTACGCTGTTTCTGCTGGCGGTACTTTGCGCCACGTCTCCAGCGAAGCAGTGGCCATCAGCCTGTACGGCACCAACTGGAACACCAAAATCGATGACGTGATCGATGGTTTCTTTACCAACTACACCGTTGGCGAACCGATCGTCGTGGCTACTGAATTCGACCTGTCCGCCGAAACATCAGCCGCTGTTTCCATTAACGCTGACAAAGGTTTACAGGAACCAGAAGACATCGAAGTCCTGTCCGGTGGTTACGAACCAATCGATGTGACGGTCGATGCGGGCATGAGCGTGCGCTTCACCAATAATGACGACGCCGTGCACACTGTAACCGCCGACGATCTCTCCTGGGGTTCAGGCACCATGCAGCCAGGCGGTTCGTACATCAAAACTTTCAACGAAGCTGGTACCTACACCTTCTTCGATAGTTACGACAGCAGCAACACCGGTGCCATCTACGTAGAGTAGAACCGTGCGCGAAGAGATCGGACTGGCCTGCGGGTCAGTTCGATCTTTTTTTGTTATAATCGATTTAACTATGCCCGAGGTACGAGCAATTCCAGAGCTGACGGAAAAGAAACTTCTTTGGTTGGAAGAAAAAGCGAACGTCATTCGCCAAGATATTTTGAAGATGCTCACTAAAGCTGGCTCTGGTCACTCGGCCGGACCGCTGGGCATGGCCGATATTTTCACGGCGCTTTATTTCCACGTCCTTGAGCATAATCCAAAAAAGCCCAACTGGGCTGATCGTGATCGCCTACTTCTTTCCAACGGTCACATCTGTCCGGTCCGTTACGTCACCATGGCCCACGCCGGTTACATCAAGATGGAAGAGCTGAATACGCTGCGCCAGTTCGGCTCACGCTTACAAGGTCACCCAGAAATCGCCTGGTTACCGGCCATGGAAAACACCTCCGGACCACTCGGCGACGGCAACCCACAAGCCGTGGGCCTGGCCTACGTGGGCAAGCTCGAAAAGAAACCGTGGCACGTGTACTGCGTAATGAGCGACGGCGAACTCGAAGCAGGCATCACCTGGGAAGCGGCGCTCTTTGCCAGTAAGCATCATCTGCACAATCTCACTTGGATTATCGACCGCAACAACATCCAGATCGATGGCTATACCGAGGATGTGATGCCATTGGAACCGCTGCGCGATAAATTCGAAGCCTTCGGATTCGAGGTGATCGACATCGACGGCCACAACATCCGAGAATTTGTCGACGCCTGCAACTACGCCAAAGCCTACTGGGACAAGCCGACGGTGATTCTCGCCCACACCATTCCGGGCAAAGGCGTGTCCTTCATGGAGTTTGAACCCAAGTGGCACGGCATACCGCCCAAAGACAAAGACGAACTCAATCTGGCGCTCAAAGAACTGCGCACACTGGGCGGAAAAATAATTTCAGAAAGTGAATAATATCAATATGAACAAGAAACAAATCATCATCGCCATCGCTGCCGTGATCGTGCTCGCTATCGGGATCGCCTTTTCCCGCAATAGTTTTTATCCAATGATGAGCTGGTCGACGGGATCAGTTGGCTCAGGCGTCGCCGGTTCACCGCCGATGATGGGTTCGTTTGATGGCTTCGATCGCGCCGAATCGGCGCCGGCTGAGTTTCCAGTTAAATCGAGTGATTCCATCGTCATTCAAAACGGCTCCCAAGCTGATGTAGGGCAGTTCATCATCAAACGCGGCGAAATCTCCATGCGCGTGACCGATGCTAACGACGCGACCACGAAAATCTCCGATTTAGCTACTGGTTTTGGCGGCAGCATCCTGACCAAATCACTCAACAAGGATATAAACGACCAGCTTTCGGGCTACATCACCATTCAAGTCGCGGCCGACAAATTTGACCCGGCCTTTTCTGGCGTGAAAGCCTTGGGGACGGAAGTCACTTCGGAGAGCGTCAGCGCTGAAGACGTGACTGAGCAAGTAATCGATATTGAAGTCCGGCTCAAAAACGCCCGTGCTGAAGAACAGAGCTACTTAGCCGTGCTCGCCAAAGCCGAAACCGTGGAAGATATTCTGGCCGTCCAACAGTATCTGTACCAAGTGCGTCAAACCATCGAACAGTTGGAAGCCCAACAGAAATATCTCTCAACGCAAACCACGTATTCGGTCATCACCGTCTTCATTACCGAAGAAACCGTCGTTAAAATCGGCGGTCAAGAATTCCGCCCATGGCAAGCGGCCGTGGACGCGGTACAAATGGTCATTAGTGGCTTCCAGGCCTTTATCATCGCTTTGATTCAGGTGCTGATCATCGGTGTCGCTATCTTGATTCCGGCCAGTCTGATCTACCTGATCGCCCGCGCTCTGTACCGCAAGTTCAAAAAATAATTATGGCCAAGGTGGCAAAAATCCATCCGTCCTGGAAAAATCCAGCGGCACTCAAACAGATTCCCACTCGCGATGGCTATGGCGAAGGGCTTGTTGAGGCCGGGCAGAAAGATCCAAACGTGATGGTGCTTTGCGCCGATCTGTCCGAATCCACCCGCTCACTGCTCTTCAAGCAAACCTTTCCAGATCGTTATGTTCAGCTCGGTGTCTCTGAGCAGTCGATGGCCGCGCTGGCCGCGGGTATGACGCTGGCCGGCAAAACTGTCTTCATCTCCAGCTACGCCTGCTTCTCCCCCGGTCGCAACTGGGAACAAATCCGCACCACCATCTGCTTGCAGAAAGCCAACGTCAAAATTGCCGGCGCGCATGCCGGCGTCTCCGTTGGCCCAGACGGCGCCACGCACCAGATGGTTGAAGACATCGCCATCATGCGGGTACTGCCGGAGATGAAAGTGCTGGTGCCGTGCGATGCGATTGAAACGCGTAAAGCGACGATTGCTGCTGCCGCCATGCCTGGCCCGGTCTACGTTCGCTTTGCCCGTGAAAAATCGCCGGTCTTCACCACCACAACCACACCCTTCAAAATTGGCCAGGCGCAAATTTTCCGCGAAGGCAAAGACGTGGCAATTATCGGCTGTGGACCATTGGTTTACGAATGCCTGATGGCTGCCGAAGAGTTGGCTAAACTCGGAATTCAAGCCCGAGTGATCAATAACGTCTCGGTGAAACCAATGGATGAGGCGACGATCATCGCGGCCGCGCACGATTGCGGCGCCATTGTCACGGTCGAGGAAGCGCAAGCGGCCGGCGGTATGGGCAGCGCTGTTTGTGAATTACTCAGCGAGACCCTCCCCGTCCCGATTGAACGCGTGGGCATGCAAGATCGCTTCGGCGAATCGGGCCAACCGCGCGAACTCCTCGAACACTTCGGCCTAACGGCGCCAGGGATCATCAAAGCAGTAAAAAGAGTACTCAAAAAGAAAAGACAGGCCTAAAGCCTGTCTTTTTGCGCTCCTGGCTGGCGAATATCAAGCTTTTGCGCTATGCTGAGCCAACTTTATGGATATTACCGAAATGACCGAACCGGGTGAGATTCGCATCAACAAATACATGGCTGAACAAGGAATTTGTTCACGCCGGGAAGCTGATCGCCTGATTAAGGCTGGTTTGGTGAAAATCAACGGTGTTAAGGCTACTTTGGGCAGCAAAGTCGGGCCAGCCGACCAAGTGACCGTTAAAGGCAAAGGCCTCGGCCACGAACAACCCAAACCACTGTACATCGCCTTTCACAAGCCGGTCGGCATCATCTCTACCGGCGACAAGAAGGCTATCAACAACGTTTACGAATACTTAAAAATCAAAGACCGAGTTTTCCACGTGGGCCGCCTAGATGTGGCTTCTTCTGGTTTGATGCTCTTTACCAACGATGGCGACGCCGCCTACAAAATCATGCGCGCCGAAGCTAATCACGAAAAGGAATACGTTGTCTCCATCGATAAATCGCTCAGCGACGAAGCGCTAGAGCAGCTGCGCACCGGAATCGTGATCATGGGCCGTAAAACCAAACCAGCTAAAGTCACCAAAATCGATGACAAAACTTTCAACATTATTTTGACCGAAGGCCGCAATCGCCAAATTCGCCGCATGTGCGAAGAGCTACACTTCACCGTCAAAACTTTGAAGCGCGTCCGCGTGATGAACGTGACACTCGGCAAACTACCGGTGGGACAATGGCGAGAGCTCACCGATGATGAACGTACCACCCTACTCGCAACGTTGAACCCAACCCCAACCGACAAATAAATTATGGACCCAGTGACCATCGCCATCCTCATCGCCCTCCCCTTTCTGATCACCTTTGCTTGGGGCGGTATCTCGGCGGCGCCGTGGGTTCCAACGTTAAAGCGCGATCGTGATCATCTCCTGCAAAATTTAGATTTCAAACCCGGTCAAATCATTTATGATCTGGGTTGCGGCGACGGCTCGGTGCTGTTTGCTATCGCCAAACGTCAGCCGGCCATCAAAGCGATCGGCCTGGAAGTTTCTCTGTTTCCCTTCTTCATCGCCTTGATCCGAAAATACCTTGGCGGCTACAAGAACGTCAGCCTCCGTTTTCAAAATCTATTCAAAGCACCCATCAGTGAAGCCGATGTGGTCTTCGCTTTTTTGTTGCCCAAAAGTTACCCACGTTTGATCGCTAAATTCGCCAAAGAGTTACGCCCCGAGGCAATGGTGATCGTTGAAGCCTGGCCGCTACCCAACATCAAACCTGAAAAAACCTTAACATCCGAAGGCCTTTTGCCTATCTACCTGTATTCCGGAAGCCAATTCAAGTAAAATAGGTGGGTATGTATAATATTTTGACCATCGGCGACATCAAACTCGATACTTTCATTGTCATCCCTGAAGCCAGCGTGATGTGCAAATTGCAAATGCCCGCTTGCCAACTGTGTCTGGACTACGGCAAAAAAATTCCCGTCGAAGACATCAGTTCGCAAATTGCCGGCACGGCCAGCAACGTGGCCATTGGCATTGCCAAGATGGATCGCATCAGCGCCATTTATAGTGTGATGGGCGTGGACGGCACCAACACTTTGGCGATTGAATTTTTGACCAAAAATAACGTGGTCACCAAACACATTAAAGCGCAAAAAGGTCACCCGAGCAGTTTTGCCGCCGTGCTCAATTACAAAGGTGAAACCACTCAGCTGGTTTCCCACAGCAACATGCAATATCGCCTGCCCAAACAGTTGCCAGAAACCGAATGGATGCATATTTCTGAGCTCGGCGATGATTATGAAAAGCTTTACGCGGAAGTTGCGCGAGTCAGCGCCAAACGAGAAATTTTAATAAGCTTTAACCCGGGCGTAGTTCAGCTCACAGATAAAAGACCAGAGCTCTTTTCTTTACTCAAAGCCACGACGGTTCTTTTCCTGAACATGAGTGAAGCTAAATTGCTCACTTCGACAAAAGACGAAATCGAAATTCACCACCTCATTACCAAAATTAAAGCGCTGGGTCCTCAGTTCGTCGTTATTACCGATGGTAAGAACGGCGCCTACGCCTATGACGGTCTGCAGCTCGATTATACTCCGGCCTTCCCGGCTAAATTTGTAGAGGCGACCGGGGCCGGCGATGCCTTTTCAACCGGTTTTCTTGGCGCTTTGATGCACGGCCGCGGCCATGATGAAGCGTTGCGTTGGGGGTCAGTCAATGCCGCTTCGGTGATTGCTCACGTTGGACCAACTCGCGGCTTGCTCACCCACACGGAAATCAAAAAGCGCCTCAAAGCTCGACCAAGTTATAAAACCAAAGAAATGTAGTATGGAGCGTTTGTTTATCTTGCCGTTTGATCATCGTTCAACGTTCGTTAAAGAGTTACTCGGGGCCAGCTATCCGCCAAACGCCAAAATCGCCAAACAGGTTACCGCCCTCAAGGGCATCGTTTTTGAAGGTTTCCTGAAGGCCCGGAAGCTGGCGAAGAACCCAAATGAACTAGCCATCCTCATCGATGAAGAATTCGGCGGTGGGATCATCACCACGGCGCAGAAGACCGGGTTGCACTTCGCTCTCTCGGTCGAAAAGAGTGGTCAGCCGATCTTCACTTTCGAATACGGCGAACAATTCGGCGATCACCTCCTGAAAATCAAACCAACCTTTGCCAAAGCGCTAGTTCGGTACGATGTCCGTAAAGTTGCCGACAATAAAATTCAAAACAAACGATTAAAAACGCTTTCCAGTTTCTGCCGAAAAAATAAACTCGGTTTGATGGTCGAAATTCTGACCGACGGCAAGGTCGGCAAGGCCAAACAGATCGAGACGACCATGAAGGAGATGATCGCCGCTGGCATCCGCCCGACGATTTGGAAAGTGGAAGGGCTCGACACGGTGGCCGATTGGAAAAAGATTCGCAAACTCACCACGGCCATGATCATCGTGCTCGGTCGGGGTGAATCGAAAAAGTTTGTGCAGAATTGGATGGCGGTCGCTTCGAAGAGCGGACAAGTGAACGGCTTTGCCATCGGACGAACCATCTTCTACCGGCCACTTCAAGACTATCTAAAGAAAAAACTTACCCGAGCTCAAGCCGTCGAACAAATTTGTAAAAACTATCTAGCCTTCGTGAAGGCTTGGTAAGAAAGCACCGTCCGGACCTCACCGGGCGGTATTTTTGTAGTCTGTGATAAAATGCTCATATATGTTCGATGTAATCTCTATCGGTTCAGCCACGCGCGATGCCTTTTTGATCTCCAAGGAGTTTCGCTTTATTCGCTCGGACGAGTTCCCGACAGGCGTAGGCGAGTGCGTTTCTTTTGGCAGTAAGATCGAGCTGGATAAGTTGGTTTTGACAACCGGGGGTGGGGCCACGAACTCGGCCACGACGTTTGCACGATTGGGACTCAAATCGGCGATCATCACCAAGCTCGGCGATGACTCTTCGGGTGGTGAAGTGTTGGCACAACTTAAGGCTGATCAAGTAGATGCTTCGATGGTACGGACGGTTAAAGGCGGAGAAACGGCTTACAGTTCGATCCTCACCGCGGAAAACGGCGAACGATCAATCCTGGTTAATCGCGGCGTGGCCAAAACTTTTACGGACACCGACATCCCTTGGAAAAAACTCAAAACCAAATGGATTTATCTCACCTCGCTGGGCGGTAATTACGCCCTGGCGCTCAAAATCGCCAAACAAGCCAAAGCTCATGGCGCCAAAATCTTTTATAACCCCGGTTACGAAGAAGTGAAGCGCGGATTGAAGGCTTTCGAGCCGATCCGCAAGCAGATCGACGTACTTTCGCTGAACCTGGAAGAAGCTCAGCGCTTGACCGGCCTGGAAACCAGGGACATCAAGACGCTCGCCCATAAAATAGCCGGCCCTGGAATGACTCTGCTGCTCACGGATGGGCAAAACGGCGCCTATGGAATCAGTGGCGACGAAACCTGGTTCATTCGACCACGCGCCGTCAAAGTAGTTTCGCGTACCGGCGCTGGCGATGCTTTTGGGTCGGGCGTGGTGGCTGGATTAATAAGTGGCTGGAGTTTGCCGGACGCGATGCGCCTAGGACTGCAAAATGCTGAATCTGTGATAAAATATTATGGAGCCAAGCGAGGAATTTTATCAAAACTGCCCACGCCCACCAGTTTAAAGAAAATTAACGTCCGTAAAATTTAATATGTCGACCAAAAACGAACCCTGCTGCGGCGAACATGCCCAACCAATTCCCACCAAAGGCCACCCACACGCCATGCATTTTGTGATGCTTTTGGCTGGTATGGGACTAATTTATTCCGTAGCCGGCGTTATTTTGCTAACCAAGATTTCTAATGCCCAAGCGGCGGTCACGGCGCCAGTTGTCGCATCCGCAACAGCCCCTACCGCGCCGCCCACACCAGTCATCGTACCAAATCACACCACCACTAGCGTGGAAGTGAAATCACCGACCGTCACATCTGTCGAAGTGAAATAGTATGACCAAAATTTTCGTGACGCGAGCTATTCCGGATGAAGGACTCAAACTGCTCAAAAAACGAAAAGGGTTAAAGCTAGAAATTTTCGATCAGGACCGTCCCATGAAACGGACGGAATTAATGCAGCGCGTCAAAGGTGTTGATGTGCTGCTTTCTATTTTGACGGACAAAATCGATGCTAGCGTGATGGACAGTGCCGGCCCGAGCCTGAAAATGATCGCCAATTATGCCGTGGGCTTTGATAACATCGATCTGAAAGCCGCGGCTGACCGTGGAATCGTCGTGACCAATACCCCGGGCGAAGAAATTAGCGAAGCCGTGGCCGAACATACCGTGGCCATGATCTTTGCCCTGGCGCACCGGATCGTAGAGACCGACAAATTCACTCGCGCCGGCAAGTATCACGGCTGGGGCCCAATGCTGTTACTCGGCACTGACGTAAAAGGCACAACCATCGGCCTCATTGGCACTGGTCGGATCGGTTCACTAGTGGCCCAGCGACTCTTTGATGGCTTCGGAATCAAAATTATCTATACGGATGTTAAACGTAATCCAGAATTCGAGAATCGGTTCAAAGCCAAGTATCGCACTAAAGAACAGCTACTCAAAGAAGCGGATTTCGTCAGCCTGCATGTGCCGCTACTACCATCGACCCGGCATTTGATCGGTGCCAAAGAAATCAAACTGATGAAAAAGTCGGCCTTCATCATCAACACTTCGCGCGGTCCGATCATCGATGAAATCGCGCTCACCAAAGCGCTGGCTCGAGGAGCCATTGCCGGCGCCGGGCTCGACGTCTACGAATGCGAGCCGTTCATTGATTGCAATCCAAAAGATCAGTACACGCTACGATCGCTAGCCAACACCGTGCTCACCCCCCACACGGCTTCGGCCACCTGGGGCGCCCGGCAAGCCATGAGTCGCGTAGCCGCCAAAAACATTTTGGCCTTCATCGATGGCAAACGGCCACCCAATCAAGTGAAGAGCTAAAACAAAAATCCTCGACTCTACGTCGGGGATTTTTGGTGGACCCTGTCGGGCTCGAACCGACTGCCTCCGCCTTGCAAAGGCGGCGCTCTACCAGATGAGCTAAGGGCCCTTAAGTTGCGATGGGATGGTACAATACAGCCATATGAAACGCAAATTATTGTTGGCTGGGATCGCTACCTCTATTGGCCTGTTAGCCCTGCCACATCTCACCCTGGCTCACCACTTGGCTAACGACGACCTAGAAGTCCGCTTGATTGATTCGGCTGGACAAAGCACAACTTTACTTAGCCCGTTTGATGTGAAGTACCGTGGCGATGGCTCGATCGCGACCGGTGATCTTGGGATGGACGGTACCGCGGAAATTGTCGTCGGTACTGGCCACGGTCTGGAACCAAAAGTTAAAATCTATCGCCAGGACGGCTCGCTCATCTCTGAATTCCTCGCCTACGAATCCACGCTCGATAGTGGCGTGAATGTAACACTATGTGATCTGACCGGTGACGGTGTGAACGAAATTGTCACGGCGCCGAAATATCGTGGCGCACCACTGGTAAAAGTCTTTGCCACCGATGGTTCGGTGATTCACTCCGGCTTCTATGCTTATAGTGAATCTTTCCGTGGTGGTGTCAGTATTGCTTGCGGTGATCTGAACGGCGATGGAGAAAATGAAATCGTCACCGGTGCTGGTATTAGTGGCGGCCCGCACATCAAAACATTTAACAGTGCCGGTACGCAACTCAACGAAACGTTCACTGGCTCGGCGAGTGAAAACATGGGCGTGAACGTAGCCGTTGGTGATTTAGACAATGATGATCAATTCGAAATCATCGCCACGCGCGCGGGGATCGGTGACCCAACCATCACAACCTTCGAAATCAAAAACGGAAAAATTACCTTCGTCGGATCGTTGCCAGGCCCCGCCAATTACACCAATGGCCTACAAGTGTTGGCTGCTGATGTTGATGGTGACGGTGAAGATGAAATCGGAATCACGACCAACGGCCAGACCACGCCAACGATCACTTTTTACGAAACCACCGGCGGTATTGCTCGCGAAATTAAACCAGACGCCAGCGATACTGTTTCCGGAATCACCGCCACCTCACTGCTTAAAGATGGCCAAATCCAGCTGATTTCCATGATTACGGCCCCGCTGACCGAAAATCAACCTAGCCAGTACATCGAAGTCGATGTCAGCGAACAAACACTCTACGCCTACGAAAATTCAGCACTAGTTAAATCACACCTGGTCTCTACCGGCTCGTATAGCTTCCCCACGCCCTACGCCACAACCACCATCAGTCGAAAATTATTATGGCATGATTATTCTTGGAGCTACGGCGCCGGCAATCCCAATAATTATTCGTTACCCAACGTGCAATACAATGTGCAGTTTCGTCCGCACATGTATTTGCACTCAGCTTACTGGCACAATAATTTTGGTCACCGCATGAGTCACGGATGTATCAATCAATCTCTCGCTGACTCTGGTTGGATTTTCAACTGGGCAACCACTAGCACTGTTGTTACCGTACAAGAGTAAATATTTTCTCTTGTTGATAACTTTCTTGCAAAATATTTTCACGCGAAGCAATTACATGTATACTTTTATATAACGTTACAAATTATTCTTCGAAATATTTATTTCGAGTGTAACGATATATAAAAAGAAAGGGGGTGGATTAATCATTATGCCAGCCAAGAAACGCAAAGTCGCCAAGAAGGCGAAACGACCAGCGAAGCGAAAAGTCGCTAAGCGAAAGGCCGCTCCTAAGAAGCGCAAAGCCGCTAAGAAGCGCGCTTAATTACTTAGAAAAAATACTCTGCGAGAATTCGACAGAGTATTTTTTTTATTACACAAGTTTTTTATCGTCGAAGATTTTGACTTTGCCAAATACTCCGTCGTAACCTGGGCGAATATGCATTTCGCCAGCCCGGACCCGACGAAGTGCTTCGGCCACCGTCTCACCCGCTGCCGCCCTAACGTCTTCGATCGAAGAATCGAGTAAAATGTGGAATTCATTGCCGATTTGTTCGATCATCTGATCGTACATGCCCTGAACCTTCTTGCTAGCTGGTGAGGCCACGCCGTAGGCTTCGGCGAGAATTTGATCAAGTGGCACGATCGATTTATATGGCACGTGGTCAGCTGGCAGTTCGTGAACATCGCGATCGGCTAGATCGGCCACGCGCGACATCACACCCACAGTCAATAGTTTCTGACACTTGGGACAACGTCCACCGAGCTTCTTCGTTTGCTCGGGCGCGCACCAAAATTGGCAGGGCGCGTGACCATCTTGATGATACTTCCCTTCTTCGGGATAGAATTCAATCGTGTAGGCGAAGCGTGAAATGTCGCGCTCTTTGAAAATACGCACAAACTCATCAAACGAAAGTTCGCTCTCGGGAATTTCGAAGACGTTCGCCTCACGACCAAAGTTACGCGGACTGTGCGCGTCAGAATTCGAGATCAACATGATGTTGTCGAGAGCGGAGAGCGCACGATTCATCAGCGGATCACTACTCAGCCCGGTTTCGATGGCGTAAATGTACGGCGTCATCTCGCCGAAACATTCTTCAAGACTGTTGAATCCAGATTTGGAACCGAAAACGGAAAACCACGGCGTCCAAGCATGTGCTGGAATCAAAATAAATCGATCATCGATCGCTTTGAGTCGTTTATACAATTCCTCTGAGTCTAGTCCCAAGATCGGGCGGCCATCAGCTTTGATGTTAAAGCCATTTTCGACCAGCCAAGTATTCAGTTTTCCGACTGCTTCGATCGATGGCGCTAAAATAATATTATGAACTCGACGCGTCTGCCCGCCACGTTTGTAAATCTGTGAAACTTCGGTGGTGAGAATATAGCGCATTTCGCCATATAAACCCGAGCGTAATTTGTAGAGCCCGGGTTCGGCTTCGATAAGCTGACTCTGAATTTCTGCGAACCACTTGGGGTGGGTAAAATCAGCCGTGCCCAGAACATTGACGCCTTTTTTCTGGCACCACTTGGCATTATTCTCGAGCGTTAACTCCTTGGAACAGGCGCGAGAGTACGATGAGTGGAGGTGAAAATCAGCGATGATCCTCATAAGTCACCAGATGACGACCTAAAAGCGCGATCGCCGTGGTCCAAAAAATAAATTGACCAACCGAGGCGTCACGAACAACCGTCGATTGAAACAAACTGTACGCACCAGCGAACAACAGCAACATCGAGATGACGGCGGCGAGTTTTTTAGCGCGAGAATCTTGTCGCGTGCGCGCAAAGCCGGTCACGCAGAGCGCCGACGCAACGTGAAGAGGCACGACGGAAGCGCCGACGAGCGATGCGACGAAGAATCGGATCGCCGATCGCAACCGTTCACGCGTCGAATCCATCAGACCGGTGAATGAACGAGAGAATACCCGGACACCGGCGGTTAAAATTACCAGCAAGATGAGTAACCAAAACCACTTCGTCACATCGCTGGTCATCACGCGCAGTCCCCGAGCGCCGATCAACGAATCAAGAAAACGTCCAAGCGAATAAGCCAGCAAAAGTTGCTCCAGACCGCCATAAAATCCAACCAAAAACAGCGACAAGGTCGCCGGTTTGGACGCAGACCACAGTTTTTTAATATCCGCTCACAATTCAAGAAA
>CAZCLT010000001.1:45762-47229 GCA_964499655.1 uncultured Gammaproteobacteria bacterium
TTCCTTCATATCAACCAGCCAAACGTTCGGCGGTTTGGAGTTCTTCGGGTGTGTTCACACCAACCACCTCAAAAGGTTCGGCCTGGGCGGTCACCACGGCATGACCTTCTTCCACGGCTAGAGCGATCAAATCCGTGAGATAAATTTCTCCGGCGGCATTACCAGTGCCGAGCAGTGGTAAATGGGCCCACAACCAATCACCTTGAAAGGCGTACATCGCTGGGTTGAGTTCCGTCACGGCCAGCTCATCGGCGGTCGCGTCCTTGGCCTCTCGAATAGCGACGAACTCGCGATTGGCGTTGCGAAGAATCCGGCCCCAATTTTTAAACGTAGCAAAATCACTCTCAAAGTTTGGTACTTTGATGGTGAGCATGGCGATCACCGCCGAATTGGCCTTCTGTAATTTTGCCAACGACCCGATGACCTCGGCGGACAAGAAAGGATGATCGCCGTAGAGCACGATCACGTTATCGGCGCCGTGCGCCGCATCTTGCGCCATCATCACGGCATGGCCCGTTCCCTTCTGCTCAGCCTGAACCACGTATTCGCAACGATCGTCCAGCACTTCACGGAATAACTCAACGGCATCGGGCGCTACAACCACGATCGGTCGAGCATCAATCCCAGAATCCACCACACTATCAAAAAGATGTTCGATCATCGGCCGCCCAGCGATCGGCAACAAAGGTTTAGGCGTCTCCGACCCCATTCTTTTGCCCTTTCCAGCGGCTAAAATGATAACTCGAGTGCTCATAGAATGAGCGAATTGTAGCTGATTTGAGGTAGTTAGGTCAATCTAAACCCTCACCGAAGAGCGAAGACCGTGGAACGAGCCCGAGCGGTCAGGCTCGATCCTGTCGAGGGCCACCTGCCGACTGTAGGCGTCCCAGTACGGGCACAGAACACGACCGGAGATCTTTAACCAAGCGCCAGTGAGGAAAGCGAGACTGTCTTCGCCGTTTTGGTAATCGCCTAATGGTTTACCGGTTTCCTGTAAGTGGAGTGTAAAAGCTGATATCCAATCTTCGGGTGTCATGCCAGATTCGTCAGCGAGTTGCTGTGCTAAATAATCGTTTGAACTCTCGCCAGCCTCGATCTCGGGGCGTGGATGCGTCTTGCCGTCGGTTTTCCCTTCACCGGCTCGAGGAATGCCGCGGATACCGCGAGACTTATGATCGGCCTGAAGCAACTCAATTCGCCAGCCGGCCAGTGGGTCGGCGGCGTTGCGTTGGGCTTCGAGGATTTGAGTTTTGGTGAGGCCCTGGTGCTTAGCTTGGTCTTTATCGAAAGCCTTAACGCCGTAAACTAAATCACCCTTCACGTCAGCATTCTTGTAGCCTTGGTCAGCTTCGTTCCAATACCAGACGGGTTCAGTCTCGTCTAGGGCGAAATCTGGGTGTTTCTTTTTGTGATCGAGCAGTGACTTGCCGAGCCCCTCGATCTGGCGATCTAAGCTGACAGCGAACG
>CAZCLT010000002.1:0-8370 GCA_964499655.1 uncultured Gammaproteobacteria bacterium
CGGAGGATATTATACCACGCCGATGTTGCTAAGCGACATCGTGAATTTGGAAAGTGTCCTTCTTGGAAATTTCGTAATGTTTGGCCGCGCTGGTTCCCTGAATCATCAATTCTAGAAAACGTTTAGTGCCGTAACCCGAGCTACCAAGCACCAGGCCGGTGTTGTAATCTGGCAAATCACGCAAGTGATTGTAACAAGTCGTTTCGATGGTTAAGCCGTTCAAAACGATCTCGCGCTTGGCACCGTTTTCGAAATCAACATCTGGCGCCAAAAGCGTCGTCTTGCAATTACCAAACGAATCAATCCACCAAACTTCCGGCACCGCATCTGGCACTTCGCTCAGCGATAGTGCTTCGGCTGGAATTTCTT
This sequence comes from uncultured Gammaproteobacteria bacterium, assembly GCA_964499655.1. Classification (GTDB taxonomy): domain Bacteria; phylum Patescibacteriota; class Patescibacteriia; order UBA9934; family UBA9934; genus CAYPRR01. Next base: position 370 of record CAZCLT010000002.1, read on the forward strand.
TTTTGTCCCAAGCCAAGCGAGCTAAGCGCGGCAAGTAATCAAAACTGCGAAACTGCGATTTGGCCGCATGCTCCACCAGTTCTGGCGCAAAACCGTTGGCGGTCAAAACGGTGCGAATATCTGTTACCTGCACCGAATCAGCTAGGCCGAGCTTTTTGAGCAGTGAAAGCGTAGCGCCGTCGATGGTACAAACCACCAGAACTTTGCCAATCCATAAATACCCAAACGGCGTGCCGTTGGGCCACTTCTTGGCGCCTTTGTGACGCGGCGCCACGTTAACGGCGATCACACCGGGCTCGCCATCAGAGGCATCCAGAATATCGATCAAGTTACCGGCCGCCTCAATATCAGACGAAACGCCAACAAAGCTCAGGTTCGCGTCCGGAAACAGCATGCCGTAGCGTGTTTCTTGGCGACCCTGGGCGTTGGCATCGCGACAATCAGTGATAATCGTTAAAAACATATTAGGCTGATACTAGCTGATTTTCAGCACAAAGTCAATGGAACCGCGCTAAACGTCCAGCTACTGTGTCACGGGTCCTGTCAGGCAGCGTCACCATACGTTTCAGTACGTTTCCTTGCCTGCCACCCGTTCCTTGTATCTGAACGTTTATCGCTAGTTCCCTAACTAATTTCATGATATATTATTTTTAATAATAATCTATTTTTTTTATGAAGTCATTACCGCGCAGCACGGCCAAAGACGTCTTTTCGCACCTGCTGGCCATCGCCATGCTCTACGTAGGCGTGATCAGTTTCATCACCATGCTGTTCGAGTACATCAACGTAAAGTTCCCCGATGCGCTCAATTTTTACTACACCGGCTCGCTCGACACCATTCGTCAATCAATGGCCTCGCTGATCATTGTCTGGCCAGTCTACATTTTGATGAGCTGGTTGATTAACAAAGATTTAAACGGCGAACCCGGCAAATCCCAAATCGGCATCCGCAAGTGGCTGCTCTATCTCACGCTCTTCGTAACGGCTGTCACCATCATCGTTGATCTGGTCACGCTCGTTAACTTCTTCCTCAACGGCGAAATCACCACTCGCTTTATCCTGAAAGTTATCGTTGTATTAATTACTTCGGCCGCGGTTTTCGGCTACTACTTGTGGGACTTGCGTAACGAAGGCGCCAAGGCCAAATTGCCCAAGCAAGCAGCCATTGCTTCTTCGGTCGTGGTCATCATCAGCATCGCACTCGGGTTCGTCTTCGTAGGTTCGCCAGCCCAACAACGACAGGTGCGCTTTGATGAACAGCGAGTAAACGATTTGGCTAACATCCAAAACGAAATCATCAACTACTACGGGCAGAAAGAGGTACTGCCGCCAACCATTGATAGCCTAACCAATACCTTGACCGGCTTTACTGTACCAACTGATCCAGACACTAAGGCTGCTTACGAATACACGGTAAAAAGTAAACTTGATTTCCAGCTTTGCGCCACCTTCGTGACGGCCTCAACTAGCAGTAACGTTACGATGATCGATCGCCCGGTTTACTACGGCTCCCCATTCGGCGAAAATTGGAACCACGATGCCGGCCGAGTGTGCTTTGACCGCACCATCGATCCAACAATGTATCCAGACCGAAGTGTGAAATAGTCACAAAAAAGTAAACTAAAACTGTTTCAGGTTTACATCCGGTCGGATGAAAAGTTGAAACAGTTTTTTATTTACGGAAGTATAAAAAAATCGCCCCGGAACGTGAGTGGAACTCAGTTCTGGGGCAGATGGTCAGGACGGTGACACCGCCTGGCACTGGGTGCCCGGGAAGGCCAGCTCGGTCTTCTTCTCGTTGTCGAGCAGGATCACCAGGTTCCAGCGCTCGCTCTGGAGCTGCGGCTGGGCCACCACGGTGTACGGAAATTCGTACGTGTAGCGCTCGGCTTGCGAATCACTCGTGCCGTCGGTGCGCTTGGCCTCCATCGAAGTGAGCGGAGCGTGACCGACCACCAGGACTTCGCCCTGATGTTCGTAGATCAGCAGCTCATCGGCAGGCGACAGCTCTACCGGCTCGCCAGTCGTCTCTTCGATCGTCGAATCGAGGTCGATCAACTGACGATCGAGTATCTCATCGCGTGGATTGCCGTCCACCAGATCGAGCGCCAGGCGCGTCTGGCCGCCGCCCCGCTTGTCGTAGGAATTGATGATCGACCCCAGCCCGATGGCCGAAGCGATCGTGCAACGCATCGTCGGGCCCGTGAACTTGATCACCGGCAAGGGCTCGGGACTGGCCACCTTCGGCGCCGGGGTGGTCACCTCGATCACCGGGTCGGCCCGGTTGATCATGGCCACGAAGGCCAGGAAGCAAACACCGATCAGAACGTAAACGCCAGCTGAATTCTTCTGCACTTTGACTCCGTGTGCCCAAAGTAAATACCTTAAATTCAGCTTTTTGTCAAACCCGGCCGATGGTACAATGTAAATATTATGGCCGATGAGCGCCGTGGACAATTCACGCCGGAAACCGAACTAGCTGGTCAGGAATTTTTAGAGGCGCAGAAAATCAAGGCACCGGCGACCATCGAGGAACTCGTGGAGGCCACAGATCAAGCCTTCGCCTCGGTTGAGACCCGTCTCGGAAAAACGGATTCTTTCGAACAATGGGTTGATGTGACCGATGATCTGGAGGACGCCTTCTTCGAAACGGCCGACGGCGCGCTCGGTAAGCGATTGATGGAACTCGTCGCCCTGAGTGACGATGAATTCGAGACTCACCGATCCGAAGCCGAACAACTCATCAAACAAACCGCCACTGCTTCGCTGCGCCTCTACCCCATCATCCATCGTTTACAGACCACGGGCTTCGCTCCGACTCGCGAAGAAGTGGTGCGGAAAATTTCCAGCGGCGAGCTCATCGAGCAAGTTAAGGTCGATAACGTCTCGATCACCCCGGTGCGTGATTCGCTAATCGGCTTGCTACGCGATCTGGATGATCGACTCGGCACCAACGTTTGGTCGCTGGAATATCCGCCCGAGTTACCGACATCGGTCGTGGTCACTGACCCGTTCGATGCGCAGAGTCCCGAGCTCGCCAAGCACTATCGCCAGGCCATCGAAGCCAAGCACAAAATTGCGCCCGAACAGTCGCCGACAATTCTGAGCCTCAGCCAAGACAAAACCGTGGCCGTGGCTTACGAACTCGAGAACATCGCCGAGCAAACCGAAGACGAGGACCTCAAGAGTGCCACCAAAACTGTCGTCGAGTTCCTTAACAAGAAAGCCATTTATTACCAAGATCCCGATCCACGGGACTTCGAGATGTACCATCTCGGCCTAGAACAGCCCGAAGACCTGATGAACCTCTTCCAGGCGCTCGACCGCATCAAGCACGCTGACCCTGAACTCTTCCTCGAACTGGTCGGCATTAATCCCGAAGACGGCGGCCGATCGCCGTACTTTGGTTCGTTTCTGCACAAGGCCATCTACAACACCCAAAAAGTGGTCAGCAAAGCTGGCCCAGAACTCGGCGAGCTGGCTATCAAAACGATGCTCGATCAACTGCTCACCCTCGATGCCCACGTCAAAACATATGCCGGGGTCGTCTCCCAAGAATCGCTCAAAGCCATGGCCGGCGAAATCCGCAAGTCCGTGGAAGCCTCCCCCACCCCACAATCTAAGGCCCAGGCCCTGATGATGATGGCCGTGCCATTTACTACTCTAGCCATCGATGCAGAAGTGAAGCGTCAGCTGGAGGCACTGCGCGAAGTGAACATCGAAACCGTCAAAGCAGATTTTGATCGTCATCTGAATGATATCGAGCATCCGCTCAAGTTCATTGAGTTCCTCAAGGGCGTGCCCCGATCGGCTTTTGATGACCCGAAAATTAAACGAGAGACTCGACAAGCGCTTGGGATCGAAAGTGAGTGGCTCGAGACGCACGTTTTATTTTATCCGTGGGTGAAGAGCGTACTCGAGCAAAACCCAAGCGACTTTATCAGGCCTCTTTATGCCCGCATTCCGCTCATCGATGAAACTCGTGAGGACCTGGGGTTTGGCTTGCGGATTCGCATTGTCATTCGGGATGCCGTTCAGTCAACGAACTTCCGTGAAAAGATTGCGATTGCAGTTATGGGGCCGGAAATTCAAGGGAAACAACTTTTACATTCAGTTCTTGGCGAGAATGTGTTATTTCAAGAAGATTACGAAGCTATTGCTGATAAACTAACAACCTTGGAACGACAGTTCGGGAGACGATTGGCCGGCGATTCCAGAAAAAATGCGTTAACAGTTGTCAGAAATAGATATGACCCGGATTACAAGGGACCGAAAGATTTACTGCCAGAATCAAAAGAAGACTGGCCGTTTTATTTGGCCGGAATGTTCATCGATCTCTCTGGTGAATTAAATAGCGCGTTTCTCAGAACCTCCATGTATGATCTCTGGAAACTAACCGCGGAAAACTCACCCGATTTGGTCTTTCTGACCATCATCGCCAACCCTAAAGGAACAGAGGTGGCATTAGCTAACTTCAACAAGTTTTGCGATTTGATTCCACCGGAACGGATGCTCGCCATTCTTGAAGATAACTTTGGCGGCGATGAACATCCAGCAGTCAGGAAATTTATCGACGAATTTTGGATCCGTCCACATTTAATGCCCGAGGTTGCAAAACCGTGGACCGAACATCAAATGCGGGCCATTTTAGAGTCACGTCGAAATGAAATCGAACCAGAAATCCTAATTTCGATGTATAAGGATCTAAATGAAGCTCTCGTCAGCAAACGGACGCCGTGGACCCTTGGTCTGGAAGATAATTTGATCGATTTGTGGTCGCTGACAAAATATGGAGAAATAACCGACGACGCGATGCATATCACGCCCGTCGAGGACATTTTAAAACGAAGAACTTATCTTTATAATCTCGACCTGACCGACGTAGTAAAATTAGACATCAGTACTTTATTAGTACAAGGCTTTAAAGATCCTCATCTCAGAAGAGTTGGTGATCACGTAGTCCTCAGCTTTGACACTAAAAGCAAAAATCCTGACTGGATCGCACCACCTAGAGCACCTCGTGGTGAGGTCACGATCAAAATCAAACCAACAGAAACCGTTGAATAATCTCCGCGTTGCCGTCGAGGGCGTTTTCGAGGTGGAAGGCGTCGATTGGCTCAAGCCAGGCATGGCCGTAGCAGGAACGGGCTTCTAAGGTTACACGGTCGGATGGAGAATGGCAGACAAAGCAGTGCAAATGGACGCGGAGGATTCGATCTGGGAGGTTCCAATCCACATCGTGAACGCCTTGGAAGGCCGGTGATGAGATAACCAGGCCGGTTTCCTCGAACACCTCCCGGATGACCGCTTGTTCATGGGTTTCGCCGCTCTCGACCTTGCCGCCGGGAAATTCCCACTTGTGATCCCACATTGGGTTTACGTCTTTTCGTTCACGAACGAGGAGTTTACCATCGAACATAATCAAACCGACGACCACGTCTTTTTCCGTGAAAGCACTTTCAGACATACCTTAAGCGAAAGGCTTGATTAAGAAGAGACCAATCAAAGCAAAGATAATGGCGACCAAAGTCTGCAGAATTTGCAGTCGCGTCAGCTTTCGAACTTTAGAAAAACCAATCACACCAAAAATACCGGCAAAGATCATCGAAAAAAGTGGTTGAATGCCAAAGACGGCCTGAATCAAACTGATCGGACCGAGTGAAACGGCTAAAGCACGACTAATGCTGGCGACGGCATTAAAAACATTACTGACCGTCAAATCTTTAAATGATCTGGTAAAAAAATTGACGGTGAAAAATTCACGAGTGGGCTTGTGAAAAACAGCCACGAAAATCGCTTCCACTGACCAGAGCAACGATGTCCATCCTAGTACCGGGATGACCGGCATGACCGAATACAGATGCTTATCTATGATCTGCTCGACCGCCCAGAGCAGGGTGGCTAATAGCATCAATGGCAGAGCCTTTGCAAGATGAGAACCGTTCTTGACTATTGGCTGGTAGCTGGCGATCACCGAACTGGCAATCAGCATGATTATGGCAATGTAGTCGGCCGGTAATAATTTTTCCGAAAAAATCACCCAGGCAAACAGAACGATGTAGACCGGGGTGATGTTCCACATGATCTGCACCGTGGTTGAACTCGCCGACTTCAAAGCCCGAAAATAGGGCCAATAAACAAACCAAGGGATAGTACCGCTTATGAACATCAGCGCCAATTGTCCGATGGTCGGATGGATCACCCACTCTTGAGTGAGGGTGAAAACCGGAACAATCAAAGCAAAAACGCCAACCACGGCGGATAATGTGATGGGCCGCCACCGGCCGTGATCTAGAGCATCCTTTTCCAACAATCCGCTAATCGCCCAAAGTAATGCCGCCAACAGTGACAATCCCAACCAACCCATAATGAACTGATTATCCCCCACCCTGATTTCCTTGACAAGCAGGCCAAAAACCAGCATACTCCGCCCATTATGGAATTCCGCAATATCGCAATAATCGCCCACGTTGACCACGGTAAAACCACCTTGGTCGATGGCATGCTCAAACAATTCGGCACCTTCACCGATCGTGAAGTCGTTGAAGAGTGTGTGATGGACAGCAACGAACTGGAAAAAGAGCGTGGGATTACCATCTACGCTAAGAATACGGCTGTCTCCTACAAGGGCGTGAAAATCAACATCATGGACACCCCGGGCCACGCCGACTTCGGCTCCGAAGTGGAACGTGTGTTGCGCATGGTCGAATCGGTTCTGCTCGTCGTTGATGCGGCTGAAGGCCCAATGCCACAGACTCGCTTCGTACTGCGTAAGTCCCTCGAGCTCGGTTTGAAGCCGATCGTCGTGGTTAACAAGATCGATAAACCAACAGCCCGACCAGACGAAGTCATCAACGAAGTTTTCGATTTGATGGTCGAGCTCGGCGCTAAGGATGAACAGCTCGATTTCAAGCACGTTTACGCCATCGCGCGCGAAGGCATGGCCAAGCTGAACCTGACGGACACTTCAACCAACTTGGAACCTCTCTTCGACCTCATCTTATCGGCCGTGCCGCCAGCTCCACACAATGTGGACGTACCACTGCGCTTTCAGCCGGCCATTTTGGCTTACGATAATTACGTCGGTCGTATGGGCGTGGGCCGCATTTACGAAGGTACCGCCAAGGTCGGCATGAACGTAACGGTCATTAAAAATGACGGCACGCGCTTGCCAGCTAAAATTACCAAAATTCTCACCAACCAAGGGATGAACAAGTGTGAAGTGCAATCGGCCGAAGCGGGCGACATTGTGCACATCGCCGGTATTGAGCACATTTACGTGGGCGATACGGTAGTGGAAGATCCCAATGCTGAGCCAATGCCGCACATCACGATTGATGCGCCAACGATTGCCATGAACATGCTGGTCAATAATTCCCCATTCGCTGGCCGCGAAGGTACCTTCGTCACCTCCCGCCAGATTCGTGAACGCCTGGTGCGCGAATTGGAAACCAACGTTGGTTTGAAAGTGGATTTCCCAGAGAGCTCGGATGTGTTCACGGTTTCTGGCCGTGGTGAAATGCACATCGCCGTGCTAGTTGAGCAGATGCGTCGCGAAGGGTTCGAACTGCAATTGTCTCAGCCTCAGGTGATTATGAAGGAGATCGATGGCGTAACCAACGAGCCAATCGAAGCTACGGTGATCGACGTGCCCGACGAATTCGCCGGTGCCATCATCGAAAAGATGGGTAGCCGCAAAGGCGAAATGACTTCTATGGATTCGCAAAACGGTTTAACGCGATTGGAATACCTGGTGCCAACCCGTGGTTTGCTCGGTCTGCGCGCCGATTTCTTAACGCTCACCAAGGGCGAAGGTACGCTCAGCCACATCTTCTCCCACTACGCGCCGTTCAAGGGTGAAATCGCCCGCCGCACCCACGGCACGATCATTTCCGGCTTTACCGGCGTTACGGCCGCTTACGCGCTCGATACCATCCAACAGCGTGGCCCACTGTTCATCGGCCCTGGCCTGGATGTGTACGAAGGCATGGTGTTCGGTAT
>CAZCLT010000002.1:8380-13968 GCA_964499655.1 uncultured Gammaproteobacteria bacterium
ACGATGACGGTGAACCCAATTAAAGAAAAGAAACAAAGCAACATGCGCTCCAGCGGCGCCGATCAGCTGATCAAACTCGAACCACCGGTCGAAATGACCTTGGAACGCGCTCTCGAAGTCTGTGAATCAGACGAATACGTGGAGGCGACGCCGAAGTCCATCCGCCTGCGCAAGAAGCACCTCACCGAGGTGGACCGCAAGCGCTACGACCGAGCTCAGAGTTAGCCAACAAAATAACCGTCCTGAGCAAAGCAGGGCGGTTTTTTGTTGACAAAATGCCTAAATTCGTCTAGTATAACGAGTCAGACATCTGCTCCTTCCACGAGGCCACACATGCGCTCTTCTGTTTACGACACGCACGACCTTTTCCTCTTCAACGAAGCCGTCATGAGCGCCGTGCCCGGGGACCCGCTCTGGGGCTTCCGCCAGTTCCAGTTCGTCACCGACGGACGGCCGAAGCTCACCTTCAACACCCACAGGAGCTCCATCAGCGAGCCGGTTCTCGAAGTGCTGGAGTTCGGGATCAAGACCCCGAGGCGAAACGGAATCGTAAAGCCGGTGGTGATTGTCCGGCTCGCTGGCTACAAGCCCGATGACGATCGATGGCTCGGTCGGTTGACCCACGGTGATACCTGGGAGTTAGGTGCACTGCACGAGTTCTTCACCGTCCTGCTCTACACCCTGGACCGCAAGGCGTTGCACTGGCAGCGCGTTCATGTACACGGAACGCCGCCAGTGACAGGTGAGCCGACCACTCTCGCGCTGTGGTACGAAGCAGATCCCAACGCCATTCAGATGGCCGTTCTGCCCAGGCTCACCCGCATGACCGTTCGTCGCGACCAGCTGATGGTCACCGACGCTGATGGCGGTGGCTGTACCAGCAACTTCAATGAGCTGTACGCCCTCCTCCAGCACCATTCCTAGCTCACTCCCGGCACTTCGCTTCACCGCGTCGCGCCGGGCTTTTTTTTATTTTTAGTAATCTCTCAATTTGCTGATGATATCCTTCTGCTGAATTTTCTCGAGCGCCTTGGCTTCGATTTGGCGGATACGTTCACGCGTAACGTCGAATTCGCGACCGACTTCTTCGAGTGTATGCGAGACGCCATCAACGAGTCCGAAACGCATTTCGAGAATTTTCTGCTCACGCGGGGTGAGATCTGACATGGCGGTGCGCACATAATCGCGGAGCAATTCACGCGCGGCGGCCTTGTCTGGCGAAATCGTTTTGGTATCTTCGATGAAATCCTCGAGCTTGGAATCTTCGTCGTCTTCACCAACCGAGGCTTCCAGGCTAACCGTCTCCTGCGAGATCTTCATGATGTGGCGTACCTTGTCGATTGGCAGGTTCATTTCCTGCGCCAACTCTTCTGGCAACGGCTCACGACCCAAATCCTGAATCAACTGACGCTCAATCTGCTTGAACCGGTTGATCGTTTCGACCATGTGCACTGGAATACGAATGGTGCGGCTCTGGTCAGCCAGCGCGCGGGTAATGGCCTGGCGAATCCACCAGGTGGCATAGGTGGAAAACTTGTAGCCCTTGCGATATTCAAACTTTTTGACGGCGCGGAACAAGCCGACGTTGCCTTCTTGGATGAGGTCGAGCAGCGACAACTGCTTGCCCACGAACTTCTTGGCGATGGAAACGACCAAGCGTAGGTTCGCTTCGATCAAGCGACGCTCAGCTTCACGATCATTGCGTTCCTTGCGTTTGGCCAGACCGATTTCCTCTTCGGCCGAAAGCAACGGAATCTTACCGATTTCACGCAAGTACATCTGAATCGAATCCTGGGTGATCTCGCTCATGTCGACCTTCGCATCGACTTTCACACGAATCTTTTCGTACACGCCTTCCATCGATTTGGCCGTGCCCAGGAATCCTTCCTTCATCTCCACGAAGTGCAAGCCCTTATCTTCCACTCGATCGAGAAATTCCTCGAACATGTCCAAATGATCTTCCACGTCACCAAATGCAAACATCGCCTCTTGCTCAGTGACGAAACCGCGAGTCATCCCGCGCTCGATCAAACGGTTGAGCTTTTCTGGCGCTGGCGGCAACGACTTAACGTAGCGCTCTTTTGGCAGCTGAATTTGCTTAGGAGCAATTTTTTTGACAGCTTTTTTTGCCACTGGCTTGGCAATCTTCTTGGCCGGCTTCTTCGAGAGTTTTTTCACCTTAACCTTGGCTTTAGCTTTGACTTTCGACTTGGGCATAGAAAATTTAAGTCGATTTTAAAAGTTTCGAATATTGATCCATTAAAATCCGAAGACGCTCGGCATCTCCGGCGGATTCGGCTTGGCGGATGGCCCCTTCTAATTGTTGACGTTGTGCTTCGCGCTCTTGAGCGACGAGCAAGGCGATATGATGACTGAGCTCTTCCCGCACGGTTTCGGGCGATTGGCCCTGGACTAAGCGTTCGATCCAGATGGTCGCGGCGTTAAGCCGGTTAATTTCATCTTGTGATCCGTCGCTCGCCAATTGGGCACTGAGCCGCGAAAAAATAGTTTGTGGCGGGGAGCCAGTTGTTTGCTCTGCAGTATAGGCGAGCACGGCCCGCTTGTAAAGCGCCGACCAAATCGGAGCCAACAGATCGGCATTTACTCGAGCCACCACATCGGCCGTCAGCTCTGGTCGAACCAGCAGCACGCCAAAAACATAGGCCGAGGCCCGGTCTAAATTTGATTTGAAATACGCTTCGGCCGATGTCGCTGTCGGCGATTTAATTGGCTGGTTGACTATTTTTACCGGCACGACCTTACTGACCGTCGTCGGTAATTCGACCATCGGTCGCAACGTCTCCAAATTAACATGAATCACATCGGCCAACGCCTGCAGCCAATGCTCGCGCTCCACCGGGCTCTTTAACCGAGCGATTTCCTCCGTGAGACTTTTAGCCATATCGCGCTTGCCTTCGACTTGCTGGGGATTGAATTGCTTGAGCGCCTGGCGGAAATAATAGTCGATGATGTGAATTGGATTTTTCGTCAGCTCGACCCATTTGGTCGGATCTTTACGCACCACGTCGTCTGGATCCTTGCCGAGTTCTGGTGGAATGGCAATCACCCGCACTTCAAAATCCAAACCTTGCGCCAGGTGAATACCTCGCTTAGCGGCGATGAACCCGGCGTTATCGCCATCAAAGCAAAAAATGAGTTTGCTCGTAAGCTTCTTGAGCTGACGCAGTTGAGATTCCGTCAGCGCTGTACCCGAACTGGCGATGCAATTCTCCACCCCAGCTTTGTGCGAAGCGATCACGTCCAGGTTACCCTCCATAATGATCACACTACCCTGCAACCTGATCGCCGATTTGGCTAAATGTAAACCGTAAAGCTGATCGCTCTTGTGATAGATGGCGGTTTCCGGCGAGTTGAGATACTTTGGTCCGCTCTTTTCATCGGTCTCGCCCAAGTAGCGGCCAGTAAAGCCGACGATCCGACCGGTGTAATCGCACAGCGGGATCATCAAACGATTACGGAAGCGATCGATGATACCCGTACCCGTCGATCGGGGCTTGGCTAAGCCGGCTTTGACGATGCGGTCAGCCGAGAAGCCGCGACTCGTCAAAAACGTCACCAACGAATCCCATCTGTCTGGCGCCGCACCGAGACGAAAATCAGTGACCAGTTCGCCGGCGAATTGGCGCTTCACGAGATAATCGCGAGCCACCTGGCCCTCGGGATGATCGAGCAAAATCTTTTCAAAAAATTTACCAGCCAGTTCGTTTAATTCACGCAAAGCGGTTTCTTCATTGCTAGTTCGGCTGGGAGTGTAGTCGGGCACCTCCACACCGGCCTTAGCGCCAAGAAAGCGCAAAGCTTCGGGAAAATCCATGCCCTCCAGCTGCATCACAAAGCTGATCACGTCGCCGCCCTGATTACAGCCAAAGCAGTGCCAAATTTGCCGTTCGCGGGAAATATGAAACGAGGGAGATTTCTCGGAATGAAACGGGCAGAGAGCTTTAAAACTCCCGCTACCGGCCGGTTTAATGGTGAGGTAGCCGGAGATCACATCTGCTATGTCGAGACGTTGTTTTATCTCGTCTTTGACTTCCATGAGCTCAGGTTACTCAAAATCGGGGCAATAATCAAGATCAAAGCGTAGCGTAAAATAGACTGGTCAGAAACCAAATTACTGATCAATTCGATTAATAAAAATAGCCAAAATAGTCGCCATAACCAAACTCGCCAGGTGGCAACGTGATTCAGGGTCGCGCGATGGGTTAAACCGGCGATCCAGTTGATCAGGAGCAGACCGGCGGCGACGTGTAAGCCGATTAAAGAAAAACTCATAAATTAAAAATCGCCAACCCCAGACCAACAACGGCTACAATTTTAGCCGTGAGCACAACTGTCAGCGCCAGTGGTGCGCTCAAACCCAACGAAACCAACAAAGCGAGGCCAGCGATGACCAGAATCACCGTGCTAAGTTGGAGTTGGGCGAGGTCCATGAAACAATTATACTCTGCCGGCGGTCATCACCCAACCAGCCACCCGCTTCAACTCCTTTTCCACCGTGGGACCATCGTATTCACCGGAGTGAGCATGATTAGTGCCGTAGCTGGGCTTCTTTTGATCGAGGTGCAGATCAAACGATAACTCACCGGACTTTTCTGCAATATACAAATGGAATCGTGGATAATATTCCGGCCCGAGCTGGAGAATGTAACTTAGTCCCCCGGTATTGGGATCAGTAAACTCAAAGTACCCGGCCTTTCTCATCGCCGCCTTCTGATTGGGGACCTTCTCGGCCGGGAGGGTGAATTTCATACATCGGTATTTTGAATTATTCTTGAACCTGACTTTTGAAATATGCTTCTGTCGTTAGCTGGCAATTTGTAACTTCGGTATTCGGCTTCAAATTATTCAAGGCACCCGGGCCCATCTCCGGGGTACTTTCAACGAGCAAACCATTTTCGTCATAGAATCTGGCGAAACAGCTATCATCGCCGCAAAATGAAGCTTGATAAATTCGTGCGCCTGTTTGAGGATTCTCACAAACCTCATAGTTCGTCTCAAATGGTTTTTTCTCACCATCGACAACCGGAAAGGAACCATCGTCTTGTGATGTGCACCCGAAGCCAACTAGCATCAATCCGGCCACAGTAAGGATGATTTTCTTCATAAGAGATGGTATATTTAGTTCATTTGGATTAATCCACCGATCTAGGACCCCTGTCCTGGTGATGCTAATTCATTCATTGTAGCAAACAAAAACACCCAGGAAAACCTGGGCACTTTTGGCGGAGAGGGGGGGATTCGAACTCCCGAAACCGGTTAAGGTTTACTCGCTTTCCAAGCGAGCGCACTAGGCCACTATGCGACCTCTCCTTGGTGCCGGCATAGTAGACCATGCCGCCCGTTTGATCAAGATCTGATTCGTCCTAGTCCTCAAAGTAGTAGAAATCGCTTCCGATCAGGATAAAGGCGTTAATGTTGTAATCGAAGGCATAAACTAGAATGCTCATGCCGTTGTCAGTGCTCGATTCCCGATTCTCTTCCACGGCGATAGCGTAGCCGACATACGACTGGCTAAGATCATAGGCGTCGCGGACGTCGGTTCGGGAGATATTAGCCGGTGCGTGACC
>CAZCLT010000002.1:13978-34034 GCA_964499655.1 uncultured Gammaproteobacteria bacterium
ACGTCGAGTTCGCGAGCCGAATGCGTTGTCGCCCAACCCCGGACAAAAATCTCAGGATTTTGCGCGTTTTCTACACTCACTCGATCCAAACTACCAATCACACCGACATCGGTGTTCAAAATGCTCTGCTCTCCGCCCACCATGGAAAATGTTTCCCCAGTTGATAAATCGCGACTGATAAATTCAACGTCATGACTGGTTGGGCAGGTATCGGGACAGGTGAAGGCGTTCGTTGGCAGTTCGTAGACAAAGCCGTAAACGTTGTCGACACCGGTAAAGGCAACTACATCAGAACGCTGTGCTTCTGGGGTGATTGAATTAACCTTTCGACCATCAACATAGACATCGATCACCACATCGTTGCCCGGATTATTCGGGTTATATGCCCAACCCTGAATTACAAAAACAGCTTCGCGAACCGAATGCCGGAAGATGTCGATGTAGCCACCAGTCGAAACCGTAGCCGCTTTCGAGAACGTCACGGCACCGATTAAGCCACCGACCAAAAAAGTTACCAAAAACAATTTTTTCATATTCTTAATTGTAACACAAAAATACCAGTGCTCGGCACTGGTATTTTTCTATCTGCTTGCCATTCAAAGCTTTAGCAAAGAATAGTCTCAGGATCTGTGATTATTTCAGCAAGCCGTCGATAATCGCCTCAAACGTGGCGGCTGGGGCGGCGCCGACAGATTTGCCGCTGGAACTCGTGACCAACTGACCGTTGATAAAGGTGGCTGGGGTACCATTCACGCCAGAGGCGGAACCGGTCGCCGTATCGTCAGCCACGGCTTTGGCCGCGGCCTCGGATGTGAGGCAGGATTCAAATTTACTGATGTTCAAGCCCAGGTTGGTAGCCGTCTCTTTGAAGAAATCAGCGCCGAGTTTATCTTGATTCGCGAACATTGCGTCACCGAATTCCCAGAACTTGCCTTGCGCGCCAGCACATTCGCTAGCAATGGCCGCTGGTTTGGCTTGTGGGTGGAACGAAAGTGGGAAGTGGCGATAAACCAACGCCACGTCATCGCCATACTTTTCGAGCAAAGCGTTCATAGTTGGATGATGGCGCTCACAGAATGGGCATTCGAAGTCTGAGTACTCAACAATCACGACTTTGGCTTTCTTGATATCACCCTTGACCCAATCATCTTTAGTAACCTCAGACGAAAGCTTAGTCACGCCGACGGCCGTTGGTGGAGTTGTGGTGGTTCCGGTTGTGGTACCGGTGGTGGTGCCAGTGTTAGCATTTGCCGCCGATGGCAACGAGATATTACCGCCAAGCAAGGACATAATGGCGATACCGGATACCAGCCCGAAAATAAAAACCATTTTCTGGCTACCGAAGAAGCTTTGTGGCTGCTGTTGTTCATCGCTCATAGAGATTTTTTAATTTTCCAAAATTGCCAAAGTCCAAGGCCTAACAGGGCGATAGAAAGATACTGACCGGGTGTTAAGCCCCAGTATCTTACATCGATTACCCGTAGGTAGTCTAGGAAAAATCGCACCGTGCCGTACCACACACAAAAAGCAGCAATATAAGTACCAACTGGCCGCGGCCGCCGAGATATCCACAGGAAGATTAAGGCGAGAATCGCCGCTTGGATCGACAAGTACATCCCGAGGTCGTGCCGCACTTCCCCGTCCGGGTACTTCACGCCGAGTATAAAGTCCGTCGCGGTGCCCGGGTGATCGTGAATCAGGAAGCAACCGATGCGACCAATTGCATAACCAAAGGGCAAACCGAACAAGCAATAATCAGTGTAACGATAGACGTTAACTTGATGTTTCTTTAACCAATACAAACCGACGATGGCACAGGCGATGAATCCGCCGTAAACCGAAAGGCCGCCCTCCCAAATTCGTAGCGCTGACCACGGATCGGCCAAGTACGGCGCCGGATCGTAAAGCAGAACGTGGCCTATTCTCCCGCCAACAATTCCCGCCAGCATCAACCAAAACGTCAGGTCATAAATAATTTTCGGGTCGTCTCCCCTGCTCTTTGCCATCTGCCCCGCCATCCAAGCGCCAAACAAAAACCCCATGGCCACAAATATTCCCCAGACTCGTAAGGTCAGTGGACCGAGCTCGATGACTGTCCAGTTGATGTATGGGATCATGTTGCAGCTTCGAAAGCGGCGGCGGCGCCGAGGACTTTGTGATCGCCTAGATAAGGGCCAACGAATTGCAGACCGACCGGGAGATTATGGGCCAGGCCGCAAGGGATGGAAATGCCGGGCAGGCCGGCGATGTTGGCCGTGACGGTGAAAATGTCAGCTAGGTACATGGCAATCGGATCATCAAACTTCTCGCCCAGGTTCCAGGCCACGCCCGGCGAGGTCGGAGTGACGATTACATCAACGTGCTTAAAAGCCTCCATCATTTCCTGGTAGATGGCGGTTTTAACGGCTTGGGCTTTTTTGTAATAAGCGTCGAAGTAGCCGGCGCTCAAAATGAACGATCCGAGCATGATGCGGCGCTTCACTTCCGGGCCAAAGCCGTCGCCACGGGCCTTCAGGTAGCTCTCGAGAAGATTTGGCGATTGCGCTCTGGTGCCGTAACGCATCCCATCTAACCGCTCCAGGTTCGTGGAAGCTTCGGCCGGTTGGATGATGTAGTAGGCCGGTAAAGCGTACGGCGTGAGTGGCAGGCTGATCTCCACGATCTCGGCGCCGAGCGCTTTGAGCTTGGCGATCGATTCCTCTACTCGAGCGCGAACTTCCTGATCCATGCCATCGATAAAATATTCCTTCGGCACACCAATTTTCAAACCGGCCACCGACTTATTCAAAAGCTCGGGCGTAGTCACGTCGGGCAGTGGCACGGTGGTGGCGTCGCGTTCATCCTGGCCCTCGATGACTTGCAGAATCAGCGCCGCGTCAGCCACAGTTGTAGCGAACGGGCCAATCTGATCCAAGCTGGAAGCCATGGCGATCAAACCGTAACGCGAAACTCGGCCGTACGTGGGCTTCATGCCGACCACGCCACACATCGAAGCCGGCTGACGAATCGAACCACCAGTGTCGGAACCGAGCGATGCCGGCACAAAACCAGCCGCCACGGCCGCAGCCGAGCCTCCTGAGGATCCGCCTGGCGTTTTGGTGTGATCAACTGGGTTGCGAGTTTTTTTCCAGAACGAAGTTTCGGTTGATGACCCCATGGCAAACTCGTCCATGTTGGTGCGACCAATGATCACGGCACCGGCCTCCAACAGTCGATCAACCACGGTCGAGTTGTAAGCGCCACGATACTCGCCGAGCATCTTAGAGCCGGCGCTCGAAATGTGGCCCAGGTAGAGCATGTTGTCTTTGATGGCGATGGGCACGCCAGCCAAGCGCAGTAATTCCTTTTCCGCCGTGGGCATTGCATCGATCTCTTTGGCGCGAGCGATCGCTTCATCATCAAAGGTTTCCAAAAAAGCGCCGATCACCTCGTCCTCGGCGTGGATTTTCTCTAAGCAGGCGCGAACCACTTCTTCCGAAGTCGTTTTCCCAGCCAGAATATCCGCTCTAATTTCGATCACTGATTTCATAAATATAATATTTCGTCGGGCCGATACCAGGATCGGCCCCTACTCGAAGACACCGGGGACTTCCAAGGCGCCGCCGGCTTTAACCGGAAAAGCCGCGATGCAAGCATCATGCACGGCTGGCGTTGAGGGCACGGCCACATCTGCTCGGAAAACGTTATTCAGGTCGCTCAGGTAATCCCGAGCGCTGACTTTCGAGGTATCAACCTCAGCCAGTTTGCCGATGTAGGCCATGATTGATGGCAATTCTTGGCTAAACTTAGCCCGTTCTTCGTCCGAAAGATCGAGCATCGAAAGCTTAGCGATTTTATCAACGTCAAAATCCATAGGGTTATAACATAGCCAATAATTCTGCTTCCGACAAGATGGTCACGCCCAGCTTCTTCGCTTTCTCAAACTTGGAGCCCGGATCCGAGCCAACGACCACGTAACTGGTTTTCTTGCTGACTGATTCGGCCGGATCGCCGCCGAGCGCCCGGATTTTCTCCTTGGCTTCATCGCGGGACATCGATTCGAGACCGCCGGTGATGACGAACGATTTACCGGCCAATTTGCCACCACGTTTTTTAACAGGATTGATTTTCACCCCGACCTCTTGGAAGTCGGTGAGTATTTTTTTTGCGGCTGCTGACGAGAAATAATCGTGAATCGATTTAGCGACCACGGCCCCGATATTCGGCACAGCTTCGAGTTCTTCAAGAGTAGCTGAGGCGATTTTCTTGATGCTCCCGAACGCCTGTGCCAAATCAGCGGCCGTTTCCGTGCCCACGTTGTGAATACCGAGGCCGTTAACGAATTTGTCGAGATCAATTGATTTCTTGGAATCAATCTCTTTGATCAGTTTATTCGCCGAAACTTCGCCGAATTTTTCCAGCCCTTCCAAATCGGCGACTTTCAAGCGGAAAATGTCTGGCGCGGTGCGGATCAAACCCAGGCCAACAAACCGCTCGACAATCTTTTCGCCGAGTCCAACAATGTCGAAAGCGCGCGCCGCGTGCAACACGCCCTGCATTTCCATGGCAAAGCAATTCTTGTTCGAGCAATAATAATCGACTTCGCCTTCTTCGTGGACGATCGGCGAATCACAAGTCGGGCACTTCGTTGGCACGTGAATCGCCTTCTCGTGACCATTGCGTAGCTCGGTGAGCACTTTGGTGATCTTAGGAATCACATCTCCAGCCTTGGTGAGGATCACCGTATCACCGAGCTTCAGACCGAGGCGCTTGATCTCGTCAGGATTATGCAGCGTAGCATGCACCACCGTCGTGCCAACTAGTTGCGTGGGTTCCACATTAGCCACCGGCGTAAGTTTACCCGTGCGACCAACAAACCAATCAACGCTCAAAACCTTGGTCGTTCCCTCTTCGGCCGGAAACTTCCAGGCCACCAAACCGCGTGGTGTTTTACCGACGACGCCGAGTTTTTCAAAAAGTTGATTGTCGTTCACCCGGACCACCAAACCATCAATCCAAAAACCAATTTTTTCACGCTTCTTTTGTAAACTGTGCCAGAATTTCTCAACCTCTCGATGTGATTTAATCACATCGGACTGTGGGGCGGGCTTAAAGCCCAATGATTTTAGGATTTCCCACTCTTCGGATTGCGTCTTTTGACCCAAATCGGTCACCAGATCCCAGGCGCAAAATGACAGCCGACGCGTCGCGGTAATCGCCGGATCAAGCTGACGAACTGAGCCGGCAGCCGCGTTGCGCGGATTAGCGTGGAGTGGTTCGCCAAGTTTTTTCTGCTCACGATTGAGCGCTTCGAAATCTTTCAGCTTGATGTAAACTTCGCCGCGGATTTCGACGATTTCAGGTGCAGAACCCCCTCTATCTCCCCCTTTGAAAGGGGGAGGACCTGACAGTAATTTTAGTGGAATGGATTCAATTGTCCGGGCGTTCTGCGTAATATCCTCGCCAACCTCACCATCACCACGAGTCGCGGCTGAAAATAAAAGACCGTCTTTGTAAATTAACGAAATGGCCAAGCCGTCGAGCTTGGGCATGCAAAAGTATTCAGGAGGTAGCTTGTAGGAAGTAGCTTGTAGATAATTCGAATTACGCTTTTCCCAGGCCTGAAATTCCTCGGCCGAGAAAACATCTTCCATGCTGAGCATCCGCTCGCGATGCTTCACTTTGTTGAATTTAGCCAGCGGCTTCCCGCCCACGCGCTGCGTTGGTGAATCTGGCGTAATCAAATCCGGATACTCTTGCTCCAGTTTGTACAACTCGTGCTTCAGGGCATCCAAAGCTGCGTCCGAAATTTCGGACTTATCCAGGACGTGATATTGATATCGGTATTTATCAATGGCCAGGCGCAATTTCTCAACCCGTTTGGCCGCTTCAGACTTGGTCATAACGCCAAAATTATATCAAAAATAAGACCCCGTGTGAAACGGGGCACGGACTGACCCTTTAGATCGAAGGGTCGTACCAGACCTGGATGCTAACCGCGGTCTTCTTGGGGACGATGTTGACGAGCACGGGCTTAAAACCATCGATCCAGCACATATGGCTCGGCAACTCCTTGCCATGGTTGACGGATGGACCGATCTTGAAGTTGGGTTGGCTATTGGCAACCCGAGGGTCGAAAGTGACGTAATAGGTTCGGCCGTCTGTAGTCGTCGCTTCACCAACCAGAATCTGACAGCTGGTCATCTCGCCATGCCAATCCAGGTAAACGTTGTTTGCTGGATCATCAGCCATAACGAACAGCCGCGAGTTGTTGACCGGCAGTACCGCTAGGGTGAAGTAGGTGCTGTCGCCTTGCCGGGCCCGGAAGAGCAAATCATCATGATCGAACTTAATCAGTTCGACCTGGTCGTAGCCGATGGATCGCGCTCCCTGCCAGGAGACAACTTGCGTGTGGTCAGCCCGTTCGATGACGGTGGCCGGCGGCGCGTTGGGACTGCCGGGCACGATCTGGACGATTTTTTCGTCCAGGGGCATAGCCGGCTCAGCACCGAAAGAAAACGAGCAGAACAAAAAAAGGACGGACGCCATAGAGCACCTCAGTGAAGGAACAGAGACTAATACTAGCCGAAAATAACCGACGCGTCAATCTTAGCTAAAGAAGCCCAAATACCAGTTTAAAATCTGCTCGCCGAAAAGCAAGGTGATGATAATTGAGACGGCCATAAAGGTGCCGAACGGTACCTGGCCATCGAGCGTGCGCTTCTTGGCTAAAATCAGCCCGATACCCACGATAGCTCCCAAAATGTAAGACAAGAACAACGCGACTAACCCCTGCTCAATGCCGAGCAAAAAGCCCATCAGCATCCCTAGCCGAATGTCACCGCCGCCCACCCATTTGCCCTTAGACGCCAAAAATTGGAAGGCAAAGAACGAACCGATGAACAGCCCGCCGAGCAGTAATGAAATCACTGGCGCACCCAGCCATAAGTTCATGGCCACGGCGACGATCATAGCTGGGAAGGTGAAGCGATCTAAAATGTAGTAGTAGCGAAAATCGTAAACAAAGATAATCGTGAGGAAAACAGCCATGGCCGCGTCGCGCAGAAACAGCAAAAACCATTCGCCGGAATCGACATAACCCGGGATCCCAAAGCCTAGCGCCGCCCGAGCGTACAACACGCCAAACAGCACACCCATCAATAGTTCAATCACCGGATACTGCCACTCAATCACCTGCGAACACTTGCGACAGCGGCCCTTGAGCATGAAAAAGCTGATGACCGGGATCAAATCGATCCAAGCGATCGGCTCTTCGCAACGCATGCACTTGGATCGTCCGGTTAAAGCTTTCTGGCTTCGAGTACGGAAGACCACCACGTTAATAAAACTGCCAACCGCAATACCGATCAAGCTGGCGACGACGGTGGGAAAAATCAAATCCATAAATTATTCGGCCGTGACTAGTGAACCGCAGGCGCCGGAAGAAAGTCCGGACTGGCTGGCGCAGTTTAAGCCCGAGCCGAGGCCCAGCACCGGATTAGCATTTTCCAATTCAAACTGCAGGCGATATTCATCAGCTGTGCCTTGGAAGCAATAGGCGTCGCTGGCACTACCGCAGGCGGAGAGTCCATCCAAACCAGCCGTCGGCGTGGCGGGCACAATATCCAAATAGACCGAACTAGCACCGCCGCAGCTGGAGGTAAAACCGTCTTCATTCAGACACCCAGCCCCAGAACTACCAAGCGCGACCGTCTCGGTGGTTACTGGGTAAGAATTGGCGTCGTTGAAATAAAGCTCGAGTGAAGATTGCACCACACGCACATCCGAAAGCCGCACCGCATCGCGCGTTCTGGCTCGCGCCGTAGACACAGCTACGACGGCCATCAAACCAAGCGCACCAATGATCAGCGCGATGATTAGGACTTCGATCTTAGAAATTCCTCGTTGGTTCATATTGTCGACATTATATCATCAGGCGACCAGGCGGCGCATTTTTTGGACGGCTTCTTGTGGAACAAAATGTCCGGTCAGTAGATAATCAGCCGCGCCAGCTTTAAGTGCCTCAGCAATTTCCTCGCGATCCCCCTCGCTACCTAGCAAGACGATTTTCGATTTGAGAATCGTTGGGAGAGATTTCAGGCGCTTTACTTCCCCAGCCACGTCAGTCAGGCACTCATCGTCGAGCAGGATGATATTCGGTCGTAATTTAGCAGCTGATCGCTCACCATCGATTAAACTTTCGTTGATCGCCACTTCCCAACCGTCCAGCTCAAACTTACGTCCGTAGATACCGGCGAGGTACGGGTCGCAAGCAATAATCAAAATCGATGGCATTACTTCTTTTCTCCTTGCAATTTCATCGCCAAACCTACGGCCACGGCAAAACGCGGACCGATTTCATCGAGCACAGGTTTGAGATCAGGATAGGTGGCGAGACGTGCCCACGGATCGCCGATGTAAACGTTGGTGTTGAGCGCTTCGGTGAGCACGCGATCGATTTGTGGCAAACTGGCCGAACCGCCGGTCAAAATAATTTTTTCGATTGAACTGCCACCTACTTGTTGCTGGCCGTACAGGTCGAGCGAGTATTTCACTTCGTGCACAATCGGCATCATCGCCTCTTTAAGCACTGGTGGAAGTTCTCCAGAAGCGGCCGTGACCGAGAGATCGTATTTCATTTGTTCGGCCTCAGCGTCCGAAACGTTCATTTGTTTGGCGATGACTTTCGTGACCGCACCACCACCGACCTTCACCGAGCGATGCAAAAACGGAATCCCACCATCGACGATGGAGATGTTCGTTCGTTCGTGACCGATGTCCACGATCATGATCCGCGCCTTATCATTGCCGATTAACGATCTGATCAGCGCGAATGCTTCGGTCTCCAGCGCGACCAGTTCGATCTTAGCTTCTTTGAAGATGGCGATGTACTTAGCGACCAAATCTTTCGGCGCGCCAGAAATCAGCACCCGAATGTGCTTGCGCTCTTCAGACATCTCTTCGGCGTTGTCGACTTTGTCGGCAGCACCGGCAGCTTCAGTCTTAGCCATGTCTGGTTTTTCGTCCTTCTTACCCTTCTCGTCTGACTTCGGCTTGGGCAACAAGTCTTTGTCGATCACCGTGGAATCCAAAATCATTTCTTCTAACGGTCGAGGCAATAATTTCTTAACCTGCGCTTCGATCATCGGCTTCAAGTCCTCCTTCGATGAACGAGGCTGTGGGATGGTGATGATCGCGTGGAAAATAGCGTTGCTGGGCAAAGAGGCATTAGCCCGGGTGGCCTTCATGCCCGCTTCTTTCATGATGCGCGTTAAAATATCGGCCGCTTTTTTAGGGTCATCGATCAGTGGTTTATCGAGCACCACCCCGCTGGCCAATTCAGAATAACCATAAGTGGCTAACTTAAGCCGGCCCTTATCTGGCAATAACTCCACCACCTTGACGCCGACGGCGCCCAAATCAACGCCGATTAAGCCTGGCGCGACTTCTTGTTTTTTTCCGAATAGCGACATAGTGAGATCATTATATCACTTGATGCCCAGAGCTGAATCGATGGCGATGTTCACCTGTTCATCAGCCAGTTTATTAAACTCACGACGAACGTGAGAAAAAGTAATTTGATGAAACTTTTGTTTCAAATTATGAATCTCTAAAAACCGTTTGGCGATTTCGGCATTCTTCACCTTGTACTCGCCAGTTAATTGCTTGACAGCCAGTTCAGAATCCATCTTCGCCTCAACCGCATCAAAACCCAATTCCTTGGCTTTCTTGAGGCCCAGAATGATTGCCGTGTACTCGGCTTGATTATTCGTGGTCTCGCCCAGGTACTGACCAAAAGCCGCCACCTGCTCCCCCATCTCACCCTTAGCATCCAGCTCGAAAATCACTACCCCGGAAGCCGCTGGCCCAGGATTGCCTCTGGCACCACCATCGGTAAACATTCTGCATCTCTTCATAATGATAAATTGTAGCATAAAAATGAACCCCGCCTTTCCGGTGAAGGAAAAACGGGGACGTTACAGGCGAGCCACGTACGACTGCCAGAGCTGCTGGCCGATCTTCTCGAAGGTCAGCTTGGAGAAGAGGTTCTCTTCGATCTTCAGCTGCAGGCGCTCTTCCGGATTGTTAAGGATCCGTACGAACTCGAGCAGAGCCGACTGGTATAGCGGTTGCCGCCAAAGACGACGAACGCTATCTTCAGGCAGATCAACGAAGGCTAGCGCCAGGTTACGAACACCCAGCCGTTCGATCTTCTCGAGTGGCGAGCCGTTCGGGTGGCTAAACTCGCGTTCGAGTAAACCGACCAACAGGTGGTTCGAAATCAAGGCCCGATGCTTCACGAAAAACTCGGCATCGATGGTGATCAGACCCTTCTTGGCCAGCATGGGCACCGCCTCAACGGCGATCGACCCGTTATTGAGCAGTAGATCAATGGCCTGGGCCCAGTACCGTTTGGGCATCCTAGGGACGCGCCGAGCAATCCATTTCGTATCAAAGACTGGAACGTGATATTTGAGTCGCGCGGTGATGATCAGCTTCAGTCGCGTGATGTCGACCGCCGACCAGTCCACCCGCGGCAGAACTTCGCGCTTGAAGAAATTCTGTGCGTCGGCGTAACTGAGCCGCTTAATGATCGGTTCGAATTCGGGTGCCTGACCCATCACGATCAGCAAAGCCAGTTTCGGGTTAATCTGCAATTGATTAGCCGTCACGCGGATCAGCCCGGCCGCCTCCAAGGCTTCCCGGTGATCAGCGTCCCAGTCCAACCAGCCGTTCAGCTGTTCGGCGATCATCAGACGGAAGCAGGCCAGCTGATCTGGTGACCAGCGCACGCCGCGTTCCAAGGCGACGGCGGTCACGCGATCGATTAGCACAGCTGGGCCGGCTAGCCTGATTCTCTTGAGCGCACTGCCTGCCGGATAATGCGCATGAAGTTCGCCTATTTTCTTTTCGCCGACGGCGCGCATCACCTGGGCCGTGATCCACATTTTTCCGACCTCACGATCCCGCATGAACAGCATCGAACGAGGCACGCCGACGAATTCAATCGGCAGCGCGAGCCAAACGCTCAGGCGCAAATTAGCCTTGGCCAGCTTGGCCCGAGCCTGGAGCGCGTAACCGATTTGAGATCGATTGTAGCGGCCCCAATCTGATTTGGACATCGGGTTGAGAAAATCGATCGTGTTCGTGAAATCGATTTCCGACTGAAAGACCGCGTGGCGACTTTCTTCTTGCGTCAGTCTAGTCCAAGTGACCCGCGTCACACGATTGCGCACCGTGTACTCGGCCTGACCAGCCTTGAGTTCATCACCCAGGGCGCGAGCCGCCTTGAAGCAATCGGCCAAAAACAGATAGCACGGCGTAGCCCAGAAGGCGCTATGCGATCCGGCCGCCGAGATCTTTTGACCCCGCAATTCGATTTTGGCCAGCGTGTCATTGCCGCCCATCACCGCCCGCCAAGCATCACTCGAAAGCGTTTGGCCAGGCCGGTAGCCCAGACCGATGGCTCGAGTGAGTCCACCGGCGACTTTGGTCACGAAGGCTTTAGCTGCCGCCTCGGCCGTGCCGTAGCACAGCAGCAGACCAACATCGAGCAAGCGATTGACCCGATCGGCCACATCGCGCACGTCGTTGCGATTCTGGAGCGCCAGACCATACTTTTGGGCCACGGCGCTAACCAGCAGCCAGGTGCCGTCGGCCATTAGCCGCTCGATCGGCAGAGTTGACCAGAGCGCGCTGTGCATTGAACGCAGAGTACTAAGCTCTTCGTCTGATTCGAACCAAGACATGAAGTCTTCAAAGGTGGAGGTGAGGGTCACGCTCTCGACCTTCTTGCGCTTCTCACGCTTCGCTTCCCGGCTGGGATGCAAAATTGGAAGATCAGACATTTGAACCTCGATTCAGTTGTGAAGGAATCTATGAACACCTAATTTGTTCGGTGCTCAATTGATTCATCCAGAAGAAATAAGTAGTGGCCCAGTCCCAGTTAAGGAACCGGGCCACACGTAGCTAACGACGCCCATGGGCGCGTTCATGACGCTGCTGCGCCGCGAGGTAATCCTGCCAAAGTTTTTCAACCTCGGGATCACCTTCGTGAAGGAACCGGAAGGCGCGTTCCTCGGTGTACTCGGTGAGCACTACTGCCAGATTCTCCCGCTTGTCCAGACGGAAGGCCCACTTGCACTCAGCGTAGTCCGGATGGGTGGACTTGGCCAGATCGAGCCAGGACACGGTGAAGAAATCCGGGTCAATCTCAGCCGCGTACTGCTTGGTCCGGCGAACCACGAGTGCGGCGGCCACGAATTCCCGCCACAGTGGTTTGTTCCCGAGGTAGGCAGCGATGATCTCAACATCCATTCTCGTGAGCTGCTCAACACCGTCCATGGCGGACTGGACCAGACCGACCAGTGCCGGCCTTGTGGCTGGTGCTTCGAAGAGCGTGCGTAGACCCGACTGGAGACGCTTCAGTCCCACCACCAGGCTGTGCAGACCAATACCGCTCGCCACGTCGCTACCATGGACGAACGAAATTCTGGTCAGTTCGGACCGCAGCAGATCCGCGAGTTTGTCGGCGGGAACAGCCTCGGGATACCGATTGAGGAGATACCCATCAACCGGGATCAAGCCGCCGGTCACCAGCAGTGAGATGAGCTCCGGGTGGCTAGCCATTAGGCTGCTCACAACCTCTTGAAGATCCTTCGGCTCCATCTTCGCAAGGCCGCTGATCAGTAGATCGTCGGGGACGATCATCTCTTCGAACATCCTCAGGACTTTCTCGCTCGAGAGATCTGACCAATCGATCGCCGGCAGGATCCTGGTTTCGAAGAAGGTTCGGGCAACCTGCTTCGACTTCTGAGCCAGTGTTTCGGTGACTGAAGGTACATCACCGATAGCCACACCAACCGCTTGGGCGTGATCGAAGCTCAGCTTGAGCACATCGACTTCGATCATGCTCTCGCCGGCACTTTCAACGGTGACTTCGAGCGAAGCGGTCTGACACCACTTGGCCTGCACCGCAACCATGGTCCGGAAACAGTCTTCCTGAGCCGGCGTCCATTGGGTGTCGCGCTGCCGGATGGCTGCGACTGTTTGTTCGATGATCGCTTCCATCGTCAGCTTCCGGACCTTTTTCATGGCCCGGGTGTACTGTCCGCTAGGACAGGTTTCGTTCTTACGGCCGATGGCCGCGCAGAGCACAGCCGAGAGCACCCAGGTCTCTTCGATGGACTTGCTATCCAAGAGCGACTCTTCGGGCAGGGCCGAAAAATCAATCGGAATGGCACGGAGCGTGGCAAGCCTCAATTCCAGATCAGCCATGGTCGCCTTAGCCGACAAAGCTTCTTCTGACTTGATGGCCGTATTCGAGGTCGCGAAGTCCGGACGGGAAAAATTCACTACCGACTCGATCGAATCAAGCACGTCCAGAAAACGAATCGCTTCATAAACCCCACCGAGGTCACCCTCACTCACGTAGAACATATTAATGTCCCGGAGCCTAGGATTGTCGGTCAGATTTCGGCCGCCGATCACGTTGCGCCGACCGAACCGCTCACTACGAACGAGTAGATCGTCGTGGAGTTCCCGCGCTACCTTGAAGCAGTCGGCCAGGAAGAGGTAGGCCGGGGTGGTCCAGAGACTGGACAACGCGCCGAAGGGCTGAACCTTCTGGGTGCGCAGTTCGCGCTGAGCGAGGTCGGCATGGCCCAGGGCCAGCGCCTTCCAAGCTTCGCGAGACAGCTCGTGGCCCGGACGATAGCCGTGACGGATGGCGAGGCCGATGGCGCCGAGCACCTTCTGATCGAAGGCTTCAGCCGCCGCTTCCGGCGAGCCGTGTACCAGGATCAGACCAACTCCGAGGAGTCGATCGGTTCGCTCAGCCACGCTACGCACGTCGTTACGGGTCGAGATCGTCTGACCGATCTTGCCAGCCACAGCCGTGAGCAAGGCCCAGCCGGCATCAGCCAGCAAGCGCTCCACGGGAAACGTCTCCCACATGGCGCTGTGCATGCTCCGCAGTGTGCCCTGCGCCTGGCGCTCTTGAAGCGCCGTCACAAAGGCCTGAAACGGAGTGTTGACCACCGCTTCAGCCTTCTGCTTCGGCTCTTCGGCCTTGGGCAGATGAACGAGTTGGTTGGTCATTGCGTCTCCTGCGTTGTGAAGGAATCGATGAACACCGAAATTGTTCGGCGCTCAATGGATTCATCCAGAGAAAAAATTGCGGCCCGATTCCCGTAAAGGAACCGGGCCGACGTTCTACAGGTCGTCCCCGCTGGCGGCGGCCTCCGCGGCGCGCTTGGCCGCATCGGCGAGGTTGTTCACCTCGTCGCTGGCCGCGGCGGTGCGGGCTTCGCCGAGGGCCTTGCGAGCGTACTCGACATCGACGTCGCTGAGGGCCGAACCTCCCTCGAGCAGCTCGCGCAGGCGCTCTTCCCCTTCGTTGGGGTTCAGGCCGTGCGTCTCGTACACATCGGGGGTGATGTCCTCCAGCGCCTCTTCGACGTCGTCGCCCTCTTCGAAACGGGTGTGCTCGGTGGCGATGCCGAGCAGGATCAGGTCCTGCACCGAGAGGCCATCGATCTCCATCGTGAGGATCTCGCTCCAGTCCGGCCGGTCCAGGAGCTTCATGCTCCAGGTGAGGAACACCAGGCACCGGGCCGGGATGTTGTCCTCGCCAGCGCCGATGTCGCGCAACAGCGCGCCGACCAACCGCTCCTTGTCCACGACGTACGCGGCGCTGGCGGGCAGGTCGCTGCGGATGGCCAGCAGTTCCTCCTGGGTGCCCTCGCCTACGTGGTCGTTGATGAGCGTGCGGCACTCGTCGATGTTCGGCACCTGGCCGACCACTTCGTCGAGCAACAGCGCCGACTGCCAGAGCGAGAGCTGACTGTGCTCCCGGTCGGCCAGCAGAGCCAGCGCCCCGCCCGGGTTGGCCCGGATCATCGCCCGGATTTCCCGGGACTCGGCGTCGTCGCCGATCCGGAGGTCGCCATCCCCCTGCTTGGGGGTGGTGCCGATGTTGGCGGCGAGACGCTCGAGGGCGCGGGGGGTGACGGTGACGAGTTCGGTGGTCATGACTTAGGACTCCTTCGGGGTGAAGAGATGGATGGCCGCGCGCTTGGAGCGGCGACCATGGGAGAGGTGGATGGCGACGCGGGCCAGGTAGGCAATACCCTCGGGTGAGCTCGAAATCGCCGCGACGAATTCTTTGACATCCGTCCGCATACGGTCAACAGCCAGAACGACGCAACCGCTAGCAGCTAGTTGGATCAAGAGCATGTCGAGCTCAGCCTCTTCAGCGAACTCGAATTCCTCGATCTCTTCCAACGTCTGCTTCGAGCACTCCCCGATCAGGTGGGCCGAGAAGA
Organism: uncultured Gammaproteobacteria bacterium; assembly: GCA_964499655.1. Classification (GTDB taxonomy): domain Bacteria; phylum Patescibacteriota; class Patescibacteriia; order UBA9934; family UBA9934; genus CAYPRR01. The sequence goes on from CAZCLT010000002.1 coordinate 29,284, forward strand.
CGGCAGCGAAGTCGTTCGGCTCCATGAGCATCACCTCGGTGGGCTGGAGGCCCAGGAGGTGTGCCATCATGGCCGGACGACCATCATCCAGCCCCTTGCCCTCGCCCTTGGGGCGGAGGTAGGCAAAAAGGCTGTCGAGGAAAGAGTCGGGTCGGAAGATGTCCATGTTCACCTGTAGTTTGAACGGTTGAAAAGGAGCATTGCCCGGAAGTGGGCAGAGAAGAAAAATATCAAAAAAAGCGGGTTCTGTCAAGCGACAGAACCCACGAACTCACACTGGGATGACCAGGACGTACAGATCGCCCGGGTCGCCCCCGTTGCGACCTTCGGCGCCCAGGCCCGGCAGACGACACCAAGGACGGTCATTGGCCCCGGCTGGCACCTGAAATTGGGCCACGGCCTCCACTCGACCGTCGGCCCGGTACTCGGGCCAAAGGAGCGATCCACCATCCCGCAGAACCGCCTCCGGTACTTCGAGGATGAGCACGGCGTCGACCCCGTTCTGCTTGGCCTTGGGAGCCGAAGGCAGCATCAGATCCACCAGCCGGCTGCCGATCGGTCGATCGAGCAGTAGTGCGGCCAGCGAATCGGCTGGCTGAAACCCGCGGTCGTAAACCGCACGTCGGTTCGCGTCACCGAGCACTTCGTAGGCTTCCGACGCCTCCTTGAAGCGCGCGGCGGCCTGACGATCAGAGCCGGCCATGTCCGGATGACATTTCCGGGCAATGGCTCGGTAGGCCCGTTTGATCTCGGCCGTCGTGGCGCTTGGCGGAATGCCCAGCACTTCGTAAAGGTCGCGGTTGCTCATGTGTTTCCCCAGTAGAAGGTGGAGGGCTAGACTATCACTTTGGGAGGCGAATGTCAATCATCCGCGCCTGCAGTTCACGCCTCCCGTTCCATTCGTTGACTTCAATTTGATAGGCCACATCTACCCGATTACCTAGCAATAATTCTGGTGCCAAATTACCAAAACCAAAGCCGATCAGTTTCTGTTGACCAACCGGCGTTTTCACCGTGAGACGTAGATGGCTGCCAGTTGATCCCATCGTTTGCGCCTGGCTGACCTCCAAATTATGAGCGCTAAAAATCGGCTTGGGATTTTTTTGTCCGAACGGTTCAAAAGCCTTTATCTTCTCGTACAGCGGCCAGTTGATTGACTCGAGCGGTAATTCAGCATCAATTACCAGTGCCGAGCACTGGTAATCTTCAATAAAATAAGCCTCAGCTTGGGCGGTGATTAACTCCTGAAACTGCTCGACCGCTTCGAGCGAGGCCAAAGTCAGACCACAGGCTTCCGGGTGGCCGCCGGCCTTCACGAAGATGTCGCCGCAAGCACGCATGGCCTCGACGAGATGAAATCCACCCGCCGATCGGCCTGAACCAACGTAGTGTTCACCCACCTTAGTGAGTGCAAAAGCTGGCGTACCGAAGTTGTTCGTGATCTTGCCGGCCACCAAACCGACGATCCCCGGCAGCCACGTGTCGCTCCAAACGACGTGAATTTTTGGTGGGGTCAGGTCTTTACTCTTTACCTGAGCGATCATCTCTACTGCCTCGGCATAAGCCGCATCTGAAACTCGCTGGCGATCGCGATTGAGCGTCTCGAGTTCCTGAGCCCCAGCTTCAGCCTCTTCAACTGATTTGGCCGTAATCGCCCTAAAAGCAATACTCGCCGACTTCATCCGACCGGCGGCGTTGATCCGCGGACCGATCTGAAAACCGATCGATTCGGTCTCCAGTTCGCCCAACGGCGTACGACAATATTCGATGATTTTTTGCAGACCTGGTCGGCGAGTTTTGTTGAGTACCTTCAGCCCGAACAATTCTAGTGTTCGATTCTCGCCGAGCAGTGGCATCACGTCCGTCACGGTCGCCACAGCCACCAAATCCAGGAACCACTTTTCGTAACCCTCAGGAAAATCAGCGCCACGCTGACGCGCCTCGTGAATGAGAGCTGAGGCTAGCTTGAAGGCCACGCCCGTGCCGCAAAGGTGCTTGTTAGCGTATGTTTCGCCTGGTGCGCCGGGGTGAAGGATGATCGCGCCCTCGGGCAATTTTTCGCCGAGCTGGTGATGGTCGCAGATAATCACATCGACACCCAGTTCCCTTGCCCGACCGAGCGAGACATCGTTGGCGATCCCGCAGTCAACGGTGATTAGCAAATTTGTTCCTTCGGTCGCTAATCGCCCGACAGTGTGCAGAGCCACGCCGTAGCCCTCGCGTTCGCGGTCGGGCAAATACACGGCGACGACCTCCCCGTCCCTCCTAAAAGGAGGGTGAACCAAAATATCCTGCAACGCCCCGAACAGCAACGCCGAACCACAGGTGCCATCGGCGTCGTAATCGCCGTGGATGACAATTTTCTCGCCCTTTTCGAGTGCCCGAAATACACGTTCAACCGCTGCTTTCATCTGCGTAAATTCGTGCGGATCGATGGCCATCTCCCAAGTCGGATTTAAGAAGGCCGCAATCTCAGGCTCGGTCGTGAGCCCACGGTTCCTCAGAAGTTGCTGGATCAGATCCTGATCAACTCTCTCGGCAATTTTCCAAGCCTTTTCCATCGGCAGATTTTACCATACAAAAATTCCCGTCACTCGGAGACGGGAGCTCTTGGTGCATCCGGGCCGATTCGAACGGCCGATCTCCTCCTTCGGAGGGAGGCGCTTTATCCAGCTAAGCTACGGGTGCAGACGCATCCTACCTCTTGAGGATGCTCAGGTAAGCCTCGGTTGGAATATCCACCTTACCTTTACCCATGGCCATCATCTTTTTCTTACCCTTCTTCTGCTTTTCCAGCACCTTCTTCTTTCGGGTGACATCGCCGCCGTACAGACCAGCCGTCACATCTTTACGCATGGCACTGATCCGTTCCGAAGCGACAATTTTGCCGCCCACGGCCGCTTGCAGCTTGATCTCAAATTGTTGCTTGGGGATCGATTCCTTAAGCGACTCGACGATCTTGCGCCCAACGGTTTCGGCTTCAGTTCGGTAAACAAAGTTAGCAAAAGCTTCCACCTGATCATCGGCCACGAGAATATCTAACCGCACAATGTCCGCCGGTTTATAGCCGAAGACTTCGTAGTTCATGCTGGCGTAACCACTGCTGGCTGATTTGAGACGATCGTTAAAATCAACGATGATCGAAGAGAGCGGAATTTCATACTTCAAAATCGCCCGACCCTCGGAGAGAAATTCGGTCGTCTTATAAATTCCGTGGCGCTCCTGCACAAAAGTCATCACGTTGCCGATGTAGTCCACGGGGGTGATGATGTCGACGTTGGCCCACGGTTCCTGGATATGATCAACATGCGATAAATCGGGCATGGCGATGGCCGAATGGATCGTCTCCACGCTGCCGTCACGTTTGTAGATGTGATAAGCGACCGAAGGAACGGTGACAATCAGTTCGATGTTAAACTCGCGCGAGAGGCGTTCTTTGATGATGTCGAGGTGTAACAAACCTAGGAAACCACAGCGGAAACCGTGACCAATGGCCGGCGAATGTTCGGGTTCAAAGACGAGGCTGGCATCAGACAATTTCAAACGATCCATCGCTTCGCGTAAATCTGGGTAGCGATCCCCTTCTGATGGATAAATACCAGCGTAAACCATTGGCCGAACAACTTTGTAGCCAGGCAGCGGATCAACCGAACCAGCTTGCTCGGTAGTCATCGTGTCGCCAACTCGGCAGGAAAGCAGTTCCTTAAAACCGGTGATCACATAACCGATCTGACCAGTCTCGAGCTCTTCGGTCGGTACCCACTTTTTCGGTTTGAGTTCGCCGACTTCCAAGATTTCGCTAGTTGAATGCGTGGCCATCATCTTCAGCCGATCACGTTTCCGGAGCACACCGTCGAATAATCGAACGTAAGCCACCACCCCTTTGTAATCATCGTAAAAGGAATCAAAAATCATCGCTCGCACCGGGTTGTTCGGCTTACCAGCCGGCGGCGGCACCAAATCGATTACCCGATCGAGCAAGGCCGGCACGTTTTCGCCAGTTTTGCCGGAAACCGAAAGCACATCTGATTCTTTACAGCCAAGAAGTTTCACCAGTTCGGCTTTACGCGTAGGCACATCGGCGGCTGGCAAATCGATCTTGTTGAGCACTGGGATGATGGCTAGATTTTGATCCATGGCCAGGTACAAGTTGGCGATGGTCTGCGCCTGCACACCTTGAGTCGCGTCGACGAGCAAGATGGCGCCCTCGACGGCGGCCAGCGAGCGAGAAACTTCGTAATTAAAATCGACGTGACCGGGAGTATCGATCAGGTTCAGGGTGTATTCCCGACCGTCTTTCACGTGCTTCATGCGCACCGGCGTCAGCTTGATGGTAATGCCGCGCTCGCGTTCCAATTCCATGCTGTCCAAAAGCTGAGCTTCCATTTTGCGTTTATCAACCGTGCCCGTGACTTCCAAAAAGCGATCGGCCAGGGTGGATTTCCCGTGGTCGATGTGGGCGATGATGCAGAAATTGCGGATACGATCTTGCGGGGTCATGGGCCAAAAGATACTGGAAAGTTGTTGATTTGTACAGGAACAAACATTGACTTTTCTTAATATATATGAAATTGTATACTCTTTTCGTCCTTTAACTAGAGGTGAAAATTGAGAAAAATCTCCAACGCAGAGCGGAGTAACCGCTTCCAGCCGCGTAGTCCAGCCAGAACCAGATACTGGCGTGACGCACTGATCAGTACGGTTCGAGAAGATCGAACCGATCGTTACGCCCGTGAATTCCTGGAGAATCC
>CAZCLT010000003.1:0-2733 GCA_964499655.1 uncultured Gammaproteobacteria bacterium
CCAGATGCCCGGTGACAACCTTGTCCCCTTCTTGCGGCGTATATGGCTTACCGTCGAGGATGAAGTCGGGTACCAGATCATTTTTTGCCATGTTCTCTCCATTTGTTATCGATTGATACTTTCGACCCCACATCGTAGCTTATATAATACTTATTGTCAAAAATAATCGTCAAATTGAGATAGGGATAGTATTAATATTTACAAATTATTAATAATATTATATATTTTAGTCGTCGTAAATAGTCGACGAATATGAATATTGAACAAATTTTAGGAAAACTTGGTTTGGATGGGAAAAAGTCGCAGGTTTACCTTGCCGCGATACAACTCGGCCAATCCTCCGCGCAGGAGATTGCAAACATGGCAGACCTGAAGCGACCAACAGCCACGGGAATTCTTGAGGACTTAGTGGGCCGTGGCTTGATGAGTTTTGTAACGGAGAAACGCACTCGGCTCTTCACTGCCGAACCCCCTCAAAAACTCATTAATCTACTTCATGAACAGGAACGCCAAGTAAGATCGATCATTCCACAGCTTGAGGCAATGTACGGCAAGACGATACATAGGCCGCGTGTACAATTTTACAATGGTATAGAAGGGATCAAAACTGTTTACGAAGACACGCTTACGGTATCTACGAAAGAACTTCGCGGTATTCTTTCGATGCAAGATTTGTACAAAATTCCTGGAAAACCATACATGGACGACTACATCGCCCGTCGCGTTTCCGCTGGAATTAAATTACAGGTTGTTCGCTCTGAAGAAACGGAGGTTGACTCTAGCTGGCCGTCATCGCGATTACAAAATCGCGAACTTCACATTGCACCGAAAGGCATGACATATTCCATGACAATGTATTTGTATGATGAAAAAGTTGCACTGATCGGCACAGAAAAAGAAAAATTCGGCGTCATCATCTACTCTTCAGAGTTCTATCAAATGCAATCACATCTCTTCGAATTTCTCTGGCAAGGTACACTGGCTGTAAAATCTATTGATTAACAATTGCTTGAAATAAAAAAGACCCGTCACATGATGGTCGAGTGGTGCTCAACAATCACGGACGGGAAAGGCGCCCGGGGTACTTACTGCAAACTATCAGCGATGGAGTCGGCGTAGTAGCAGGACTTAACACGTCCCTCGAAAGGGAAGCGCTTCCACCCGGGCGTGGGAGCCGGCGTCTACAACTGCGGAGCTCTCGCAAAGCTCACGCAACCTCGACCGGGTCCCAACTGAAAAGGACGTTGCAGAAAGATACCAGTCCTTGATTAAAAAGTCAAAATCGGTTATCCTCTCAGCGCCTGCGAAGATTACATTGGCCTCGGTAGCTCAGTTGGATAGAGCAGGGGACTTCTAAGCCCAAGGTCGCAGGTTCGATTCCTGCCCGAGGCACCAGGAAAAGCACTCAAGTGAGTGTTTTTTTGCTATAATGTACTTTCTTATGCCCAAAGTCGCCTGTAAAATTTGCGCAAAAAAATTTTATGCAAAGCCCTTCCATCAACGAAAAGGGTGGGGAATTTTTTGTTCACCAGCGTGCAGTCATACGAGCAAAATGCGTGGAAAATTTTACGCCTGTGCGACGTGTAATAATCCAGTCTGGCGAACACCAAAAGAATTTACAAACTCTAAAGGAAAAAAATTCTTTTGCAACAAGGCCTGTCACGCAAAGTTAAAGAATAAACTCTGGTCTCTCGGTGAGGACCACTTCAATTGGAAAGGTGGCAGCAGCGTCTATCGGGAAGTAATGCTGCGCGCGAAAATTAAATCAATTTGCAGGGACTGCGGCATTAAGGATATTCGTGTTTTGGTTGTTCATCACCTCGACGAAAATCGAAAGAACAATCAAATCCACAACCTATGCTGGCTATGTCGGAACTGCCATTACCTCATTCATAAGGGAAAAACCATCTAAAATTTGCAATAAGTTATCAATTTTGCTAGTATTGCGTCACAAATTCATGGTGGCCATGGTGCAACGGCTAGCACAGAAGGTTGTGGTCCTTCTGATCCGGGTTCAATTCCCGGTGGCCACCCCAAAAAGAAACGACCCTTCAACGGGTCGCTTCTTTTTTTTTATTTCTTCAGCATAGAGCCGACTTATTTAATTTCTCCCTTAAGCCGAGTGAGTTTCTGGTGTTCCCTAAGAACCCTATCAACGGTTGCTTTTATAGACTGAATATCCTCCGGGCGGGCAGCCTCAATACATTCAATTGTATAGCTATGAATTGGATTGCCATTATGAAAATTATAACCGCCCACACTAATTTTAATCTGCTTTCCGCTTTCAACACGAACTCGTTTCTTTAATTCTTCGAGGTCAATGCCATCAAGTTCGCCTGATGAATACACGAAGCCATGTTGAATCCTTGGGTTATCCCAAATATTATAAATGACCTCAAATAAAAGTTTTGCACTTTTAGTATCAACCTTAACCTCGCTTGCCCCGAACTGGGATAATTGATGTTCTTTGATATCGTTAGCCGCATCATCATGCAAACGTCTTCTAGCAAGATCGAGGTTTGTTAATAACTTTGTCTCGCGATCTGGCGGCAGATTCCTATTTTTAACATTCTCGATTTTATCTAGAAGCTTTTTGTATTCTTCGCAATACTGACTCAGAGCATGATTGCTGGGACCTAAAAATACATTGATTCTAGAATCTGTTTCAGACAAGACTACATAAATTAGACTAACTAGATCCCGACTTATCGGCGTTTTTATATTTCCGACAGT
>CAZCLT010000003.1:2743-5900 GCA_964499655.1 uncultured Gammaproteobacteria bacterium
ATGGGGTACCGCCATCTGCTAAGCGAATATTAGTAGGATCTAATTCTGCTAATTTATTATTTAGCTTATCGATAAACAATCGATCAGACTCTGGTAATTCATTCTTCTGAAGATCATATTCTGATTGATCTTGAACACCATATCCATACGAAGAATCAGATGAAATTTCACGGCGATTATCACCTTTTTGAAGTAGCTCCTCAAAGGTCAATAAATCCGAGAGACCACTAAGGCCCGAAGATGATTCGTGTTTGCCGGAATTTGCACCATCTAAAGGACGTTTTTTCATATATACGTTTTATTCCCCCTTGTCGTGAAACTTCTTATGAATATTCTTGAGCTGGCGATCGGTCACATGAGTATAAACCTGAGTAGTGGTGATCGATTCGTGGCCGAGCATCGATTGTACCGAGCGAATATCCGCGCCGTTGCGCAGTAGATCGGTGGCGAAAGTGTGGCGCAAAGTATGCGGTGTAACCTTCTTGGTGATGCCGGCCACGCGAGCACAACGTTCGATGATGCGTTCAATGGAACGGGCCGAGAGTGGCATGGCACTGCGACCGGCCTGAGCGCGATCATGACTCACAAAAATGTAAGGCGAGGTGTCAATTCGCGCGTCCAAATAAGTCTTGATCGCTTTCTTGGCTTCGTCAGAGGTGAACACGACGCGGTGCTTACTACCTTTCCCTTTGACGGTGAATTCGTCACGCTTCAAATTAACATTTTCGATTTTCAGACTCGCCATCTCGGAAACTCGAAGCCCGGTCGAGAATAACAATTCCATCACCGCCCGATCGCGCAGAGCGATCAGCCCCTTTTCCTTTTGTGTCGCGAGAATTAATCGCTTGAGCTCCTCGGGTTCGAGAAACTCAACTTGCCGGGTACCAACCTTGGCTAGCTCGATTTTTTCTGGGTTCAACGAAACAACGTCACGTTTCGCTAAATATTTTAAAAAAGTTCGCAGAGCAATCAGGTGATAATTCTGCGTGCTCTTCTTGAGTGATGGTTCATCGCGGCCCAGTAACTCACGGTTCAGATACAAGCGATAATTGCGAATCATCTCGCCATCGATCTTCTTCGGGTCTGGATTCTTAGCCCAGGCAGCAAAACGCAGCAAATAAAAATGATAGTTCCGAACCGTGCGGCCAGACCGCCCGCGTTCGATTTCTAGATATTCCAAAAACTCCTTGATGTATTTTTCGAGTGCGCTTCCCATGTGGGGATATTATACGACACTTCGCTGAGCCTCCCCTAACCCCTCCATAAATGGAGGGGACTCAAGAATTAATTCATTCTCGAATTCTCCCCCATTTATGGGGGAGGTAGAGGGGGCGAATTTGTGAAACAAAAAGTCCCCTCACCACATCGTCCAAAGACGGAAAGGTGAAGGGAGGCGATCGCGGAACCCAGCTACGGCCAGTCATCCTCGAGCTCTTCAGCCCAGGGGATCGCCGTCGGCCCCGGCAGGATCTCCTCGCGCACCAGGTGTTCGAGGACGGCCTGCTGGTCCAGGTGCGGCGACCGGCGACGGCGCGGGTGACGAACCCGCTCGCTGCGCTCCGGCGAAGCCCGGACGATCTGCTCGTCCTCGGCCTGCATCGTCGTGACCATCTCCAGGGAGGTGCCCTGGATCCGATCGACGTCGTAGTCGTCGCCGTAGTCGTAGTCCCGGTGCGCCACGCAGTGACTGCACGGGCAGCCGTCGCGGTGCGCCGTCTCGATGTCGTCCGCGTTCTCCTCGAACACGGGGGAAGTGGGGTTGGTGGAAAGGGCATCCTGGTCACTCACCAGGCTCGAGGGGGAATTCTGGCTCCCCTGACCATTATCGGTTGACATCGCGGCCATTCTGCCAGATTTTGCCATTCTTGTCAACAGTTGGATTACAGAATAGATAGCCAGCAGTTCTATTAAAAGCCTAAAATAGGCCTATTTACAGCATATTTACCGGTTCTGTCTTGACAAAGTTGTCATTTTATGTTATAGTGTTCAGTCACGAAAACAGACGAGATGGCATTCCGCCAGTCTCGGGTGACATTACCTCCTTTGGGCAAGCGCCCACCGGAACTGCCATGATCCTCGTCATCGCCCCCGCCGCCCCGACCGCCAACGCCTTCACCGGGACCGCCCTGACCGAGCTGGAGCGCGAGCTCCGTTCCTCGGCCATCGGCCTCGGCAAGGTCGCCGCGCGGCTCGAGTCCGGCCTGCTCTCCGACTACAACAAGGCGGACGCGGCCTTTAACGCCGCGCCCAGCGATGCGGCCTGGTCCGCTCGCGAGCTGGCCATCAAGGCCATCCGCGATGCGGAGCGTTGCACGCCGGCCCAGCTCGGCGAGAAGATCGCCAGCTTCCGCTACCGGGCCGGCGCCAAGGCCGTCGCGGCCCAGGCCGAGCGCGACCGCGCCTACCTCAGCCAGCAGGTCGGTCGCATCCTGCCCCGCCGGCAGATGAAGCGCGCCGCCTAGCAGCCGTCGGGAAGCATGCTCAACCCATGCTTCCCGCCCTCTCCAATCTCATGACAAGTTTCACGAGATTTGAGTGGGCGCCAACAACGCGTTCACAGCAACAACGTCCCAAGCGACAGAAACCCTTTTCCGACCCACATCGGGTCTGGAGGTACATCAACATGTTCCGTCCTAGTTAGTCCTGCTGGGAGACGCAAACCCCAGCAAGGTCTGACGAGCCCTCTCACTCGTTGCGTTCCCAAGAGCGCTGTCGTGGTCCCGTAAAAACCAAGGGTCCCGGCAAAATCTTGTACCTCATCGGCGGGTTGCCGATTCAGTATTCCCAAGCCATCGAAAGATGGATCGAGGAAAGAAGATGTTCGGTAGATAGAACTACGAGCCCGATTCAGTAGGGTGGACAAAAAATAACTGAAAAACACATCTTCTCAAATAGCCACCGGAGCTTCGTCCGGAAACAAGAGAACCCGGCCAACTCGACGAGTTAGCCAAGAGGAGCGAAAGACGAAACAAATGCGTTGTATCTAGAACCGATGGGACTCAGGGTACCTGATCGGGGATAAAAAAGCGGTAAACGTGGCCTCGCAAACCACCGGCAAAGCCGTATCCGCAAATCCTGGCGGGGTATTGATCACCTCGCGGCCCACTGGGGTTTAAAAGCTCCGTGGAGTACCAAGGCTCGAAACCAAAACTGATCA
>CAZCLT010000003.1:5910-28980 GCA_964499655.1 uncultured Gammaproteobacteria bacterium
CAGTCTGTCGTGATGACATGCTGGCCTGCTCCCCATAATCGCCGAGTTGACTCGGCGCGTGCGGGGAGACATGATTGACCTGGCGTCTCCGATGCCAGGCTTTCGAGTTTTCGCATTCACCCGAGGAGTCCGATGCGTTGTCCACACTGCCGAGGTTCGATCACCCCGGTCGACACCCACTGCGCTTTCTGCAAACAGGAGCTGGAAGTCCCGACGCTCAGCGTCGCCGAAATCCAGCGTATGGAGCGCGTGCTCAAGATCCCGGCCGGTCAGCTGCTCGAAGCCGCTGGCGCCGCCGTCGTTCACGACCCCCGTTCCTCCGAAGAGTTCGACTTCGGTGGCGGTGGCCGATGAACCGCAAAGACTCGCCTCGCCCGGCCAAGCCGATCCGCGACCAAGAGGAGATGTAAATGCTCCTCTGTCTGGTCCGTGAACAAGATCGTCGGCCGGTCGGCGAGATCGTCAGCATCTGCGGCGAACAGCTCATCGACATCGGCAACCAAGAGATCATCGTCGTGCCGGTCCGCAAGGGCCTTCGCTGGCAGATCGATCTGCTGGACGCCGATGGCGACTCGCTGCGTGCACCGGCCAGATCGGGCGTGCTGCGCCCCGGCCAAGAGCGCTGGGTCGATGATCACGCCGTGATCGCCCACTTCGAGGTCTCCCGTTTCGCTGAAGTCTGGCTGGCGAGTGCCACCGGACGAATCCTTCACCGCCTCACCCACTAGGAGGGAACATGTTCCTTGCCTTCATCAACCGCCACGCCGAGTTCGGCGACATCCCCGGCGAGCACGATCTCGCCATCCACAAGATCATCCCGGGGGAGACCCTGGAGCTCGGCGCCATCACCGTTGGCCTGCCCGACGGATCGGAGGTCCTGGACTGGTTCAACCAGCAGGAGGAAGAACCCGAGGGACAGCTGATCCTCGGGACCAGTCACGACTTCGAGAGCGGCGAGCGGCTCGGCTTCTACGAGACCGAGGCCGAAGCTCAAGCGCTGATCGAGGCCTACGTGGCCGAAATCAACGCCATGGCTGCCGATCTGCTCGTCGGACCGACCGACGAGATCGACTCCGACTCGGATGCCGACCTCAACTGACCCCGTGCGGGAGCAAGCCCTAAAAGCTTGACTCCCGCTCATTTTTTTGCTATGTTTACGCGTTAGTCGCTCCTTTCCACTCAGCCCCGGAGACCCCATGTCCACCGCCCTTTCTCGCCGCCTCGCGCTCGCCTCCGTGGAAGAAACCACGGCCATGATCCACAGCGGTCAAATCCCGCTGGAAGACTTCGGCCAGGCGTTGACCATCATGCCGCCACAGGCGGCCCGCGAGCGCCTTCAGGCCTTGCCCGTGCCGGTCCAGTCCTCCACCATGCGCCTCACCATCGGCGCGGCCAGCGAGGCGCCTCTGCTCGAGCTGATGACCTCACGAGTCGCCAGCACGTCCGTGATGCTCGACGTCTCGATGTTCGAAATCACCTCGCTGGCCGTCGACATGATGCGCGGCGGCGAAGGCGCCGATGCCAACGAAGTGAAGGAAGAGCGTGGGCGTCGCACCGTGGTGATCATCGACCCCAAGGGAACCCGTCGCGTGGTTCCGGTCTACCTGAACCCCGAACGTGCCTGGGTCTACTTCCAGAGCATCGCTCGCAACCCAAACAAGAAGTGGCAGAACCACGTCTTGCGTCGCCTCGGACTGCCCTTCCTCGGTTTCCTCCACGCTTGCATCGACGAAGGCAAGCTGGATGTGGAGATCGATGATTGGACGCAGTGCCTCGAAGACATCGATGACGACTACCGCGACGACGCCATCCAGCTGGGCCGCACGCACACGGCCGACGATCTGGAGAACGATCTGATCGATCGCCACGCCGGGGCCATGCGCCGTGCCTTCCGTCTGCCCGATGACTTCATGAAGAAGCCGGAAATGGCGGCGGCCAAGGCCGATGATCTGGTCAGCGATCTCGACCTGGGCTAAACAGCCTGCTAGCCCGCGGAGGACAGACACTCCCGGGCTTCATTTTTTCCAGAGTAGAACCGTGCTCTAGTCTCGAAAAAATGACCCATCACCATTTTCGTTGGTGGGTTTCGTCCCTTCAAAATCTGTGAGGTTCCAATGTCCTATTCTCTCGCCACTACCCGGCCTGAAGATCAGGCCCGGGCCAAATCGCGACTGCTGACGCAAGCCGTCGAGCAGATCGTCGCTTCGGGCGCCGAGCTCGATCTGAGCGTGGCCTTCCGCGACATTCTGGGCCACATCATTCGCGCCAACGGCTTGGACCAGCGCGATTCCGGTGCCACGGCCAAGGCGCAAGCCATCGCCATCGTCACCCTGAACTTGGGGCTGGAATACGCCGCCAAGGGAGACGTCAACAAGGCGGTCACAGCTTTGTCCCGCAATCCGGCCCAGAAGATCTACGCCGTCGGCGAGAAGGTCGTGACCGAACTGCAAAAGCGTGTGGCTGACGTTTGGTCAGCGGCCGTGATTAGCGTTCGCCATCGTACCGGCACCGTTTTCTACGGAGTCACCGATCAGGCTACGGAAGACCTGATGGTTCGTTGGGCGACCAAAGGACTGTCTGACCATCCGTTTCTGCCGCCCGGGACGCTCGATGAAATCGAAACGATCAAGGCCACACTCAATCGGGTGGAACGCGAAACTCAGCTCGCTCACAAGGTGAACTGGGCGGAAATTCTGTCCGATGGAGACACGACGCGCTTTACCGCCGAGCTGTTTCTGCGTCCGAGCAATGAGGTCACCAACCCTCTGGGTGGCATTTGGAAACCCTTCCTCCTGTCCATCATCACGCAAGCGATGACCAGGGGTTGGGAGCGCAACCAAAAACGCCTGGCCTTCGTGGACCGCGACACCATTGTCGAGTTCGTGGAACTGGTCACCTTCGATTTCAATCGCGTTGGTGAGCGGGCAGCCAGCGCGGCTATGCACATCGAGAGAGTGGCAACCAAACAAGAAGGTCGACTCTTCAAAGAAGCGTGTACGACGGAAGAAGTACAAGAAATTTTTGCCTTCGCCCAGAGCAGTATGGATGAGCATGCCCGCGAAGCTCGCCGTTTCTGTTTTGAAGCTGAAGATCTGGATGCTGTTTCTGAAGCTGATCTGGATCGCTTCTGGCGTGAGCGCCTATTCCTCTCCTCAAACGTGCCGTACGACGTTCGCGTAGCGGGATCAGATCGCTCGTGGCAACAGTTGCCGCAAGCTAAAACGCTCGCCGCGCTCAAGGGTGTGGTGAAAAACTTCGCCAAGTGGCCGCCAGAGCAACGTGAAAACTTCTTCGCGAGCACCAAGCTCGACCCGATGCTCGATGCGATCACCGAGATCAACAAGCAGGTCGCGGAGCTTAACGCGCTCTGCCAGACGCTTGATCCGTCCGAAAAAAATCCAGTCTATGCCATCGAACTAATCCGTCGCACTATCGACTGGTCGGAACGACTCGATCTGTTGCTTGCCTGGAGGTTCAAAGCCCGTGGCGCGCACGCTGAAAAGGTCGAACGAGAAGCCGGAGCACTGGTGCGCTGGACGATGGCCAAGATCCGCCTGCTTTACGGAGCGCGTGCCCTGAACGCCTTTCTGGGTCAGGCTGTTCGCCAGATAGGGTCTGGACTGACCGAGCCGGAGTGGACTGAAATCATCCTCCTGGCTTCGGCTGATAGCACTAGCCCGACTGAAGATGTTTGGCGGACCATGGACGAAGAACGGCAGCGCCGAGATTTCATGAAATTTCGGGCACAGGCCTTCTCGATCATGCTTGGCCGGTGGGAGTGGGCAGCGGTTCGAGACTTTTTCGAACCGATCTTCAAAGCACGGGCGAATGACCCGAAATTCACCGCTGCTTTTAAGGACTGGTTGGATGGCGGGGCTGGGCATCTTCATAGCTTCATCTACCACGAAAGATGGCATCAGCGGTTCGAAGCGCTGTGCAAACAGTACTTCGGCTGGCCCACTAGTGAAGATCAGCGAGTAGCACGCCTACCGCCCGGTCACCACGAACGCCGTCACCTCGACGCGGAGATTCACCGCGAGGCAATCGCCTCGATTGTCGAGGCAAGGCCGTGGGAAAAGCTGACGCAAGTCAGTGCCTTCGAAGAGCTGGTCGAACTTCTGACCAATTTCTCCCTGTGGCCAGACGAGCAGCAGGTCGCCTTAGCCTTCAAGCCGCTTGGGTTCGATCCACTGCTCGACGAGATCGAGGGTGCCTGGCGCCAGGCGATGGCTATTGGCCGTTTGCGTCAGGCGATGAAGGGTCCGTACCAGATCGCCCCCAACGTCAAATTGGCCATCTCGAAAATCATCGATTGGACCAATCGGGCCGAAGTAATCATCGAGCTCGGTGCCGAGGCACAGATCAGCCGACGCGTCCTACTGGCGCTCGCTCCTCTGGCTCGTGGGCCGGTGGCCACTATCAAGCGCATCGACCATGACCCCGAACTGTTGATGATCGCTCTAACTAACCTTGAGCCGCCCACCGAACCGGACCAGTGGTCAGAGCTGATGCTCTTGGCTGGTGATCAAGCGACCTTTGGGCTGATCTGGAAGATGATGCCGGGCACACAACGGGAACACTGGTGTCTGCGGATGCCCGCCGGTTGGATCGCCGGCTATTACCATGGCCAGCCATGGGAAACCATCAAAGAACTACTCATCGCGGTAATCGGTGAGCGCGGAGCGGACGAAGTCTTTGCCCGTGAGTTCAAAACCTGGTTGCAGGGTGGGTCGAAAAAAACCGTGGCCTTCTACGCTGATCCCGCCTGGAAAAGCGAATTCGATGGCCTGATGCGAGATCAGTTCGGCTGGTTGTCTGACGCTGCCAAGGAGCGGCAGCTCAAAGCCTTATCCAGTTCGCTAGCAATCGAATTGGGTTCTGCTTACGAGAATGACCAGTCGCTCGATTCAGTTCTCGACCGGTGTAGTAGCCCCGAAGCGCAAGCCGTGGCCTTAAAAAACCTCTGGCAATCCAAGGGAATTAAGAGTCGGTACAGCATCCTTGGGCTGATCACCTGGTCAGGGCGTGCCGATCTAGTGGTACAGATGAGTCGAAAGTCCATCGGACTGCCAGAAACGGTGCTGATGGAGCTCATCCAAAAGACAAAATGGACGTACGCTACCGCCAATCAGCTCAAGCCCAAAAAGCTTCTGGCCGTAGCCCTAACCCTCATCGGTCAACCACTGACCCCAAAAGAGCTGGAACATCTAGCCAACAAGGTCGGGTACTACCAGCCAGAGCTGGCTCGTGTCGTTTGGAACCTGATGACGCCCGAATCGAGACGGCGGCTCTTCCACCACATCCCCGCCTCGCAGGTCTCGGAGCTCTACAGCGATCGGCCTTGGCTCGAATTGAAAGGCGCGCTCGAACAGATCTTCGACGGTCCGATCGATGCAAGCTTTAAGAAGCGGTTCAACGAATGGTACGCTGGATACGCACTGCGAGCCTTCAAACCCGACCCACGCTGGGAGAAGGAACTGAAAGACTTCCTCAGCCAACGCCTCTATGGCGAAAAGCCGACTACAAACGGCTAATCTGCCCCGTAGCCACCAATGACGAAAGTCTAAGGTGGTTGCGGGGACTTTTATTTGACCGATTTGATCAATTAGGCTAGGATTGCCCAGTAATTAACCAGTCGCGATCCACGGTTTAGCCTAGGTCAAGGCTTTACTGAGAATCGACGAACGAAATCATAAACTATGTTGACCAAGGAACAGAAAGATAAAATCATCAAGAAATTCCGCACTCACGATTCGGACACCGGCTCTCCACAGGTCCAGATCGCCATTTTAACGGCCGAGATTCGCGATTTAACCACCCACTTGAAGGCCCACAAAAAGGACTTCAGCTCCCGCCGCGGTTTGGTCCGCAAAGTGGTGGAACGCCGCCGTTTGCTCATGTACTTGGCTCGCGAGGATAAGAAAGCTCACGATGGCTTGGTCGAAGAGCTGAAACTCCGTATTGCTAAATAATTTCCGACGAACCCGGGTGATTTATCGCCTGGGTTCGTCTTTTCATAACTCACAGGGCAACCACATGGGGCTGCCCCTACCAACATTTTTATGCTCGTGACTCCACACCGCCGCGTTGGTGTTTTCATCGACGTTCAGAACATGTACTACAGCGCCCGCAACATCTTCAACCGCAAAGTAAATTTCGCCAACATCGTTGAGCAAACCGTCGGTGAAGCCGAACTCATCCGCGCCATCGCCTATACAATTTCCACCAAGGGCGGTGACGAAGGCGCCTTCTTCGAAGCCTTACGCAAGAAGGGGATCGAAGTCGCCAGCAAGGAACTACTCGAATACAACTCGGGCGTGAAGAAAGGTGATTGGGATGTAGGCATCACCATCGACATCGTGCGCATGCTCGACATGCTCGATGTCGTCGTACTTGTCTCCGGTGATGGCGACTACGTGCCACTGGCCAACTACGTAAAATCCCGCGGCCGTATCATGCACGTTGCTTCCTTCCGAGAATCAACATCAACAGCGCTCGTCAACGCCGTCGACATGTACACCAATTTGTCCGACGATCAAAAAACTTTCCTGATTCCTGATCGCAAGGCGCCGATGCCACGAATGGGCCGAGGAAAAAATCAACCGATGACTACTGAAACCGACACCAACATCGACCCGATCGATGAACCGCTGGTCAGTGACGCTCGCTTTGAAGAAGCGCCGGCGCAAGACATCGGTGACCAAGAAGAAAATCGCTCTCGACGCCTGTCATTTTAATCAAGGTAGGGGCAAACCCCATGTGGTTGCCCTGTGAAATTAAAGAATAATAATAGAAGATATGTCCGCACAAAAATTTACAACCATGTTCGCCGGCAAAGAATTAACGATTGAAGTTGGAAAATTTGCTAACGCCGCTAACGGTTCTTGCACCGTGCAATACGGCGACACCGTCGTGCTCGCCACAGCTGTGATTTCCGATGATGTCCGCCCCGGGCTCGACTACTTCCCGCTGATGGTTGATTACGAAGAGAAGCTTTATGCCGCCGGTCGCATTAAAGGTTCGCGCTTCATTAAACGCGAAGGCCGACCAACCGATGAAGCCGTGCTGGTCGCTCGTTTCATCGATCGCGCCATTCGTCCATTGTTCGATGATCGCATCACTAACGATGTGCAGGTGATCGTGACCGCGCTGGCCTACGATGGCGCGAACGACCCTGATATTCTGGGCTTAAGCGGTGCTTCCTGCGCCCTGCGCCTGAGCGACATTCCTTGGAACGGCCCGATCGGTGCTGTTCGCGTGGGTCGCCTAAACGACAGCTGGGTGGTGAACCCGACAGTCACGCAGCGTTTGGAAACTTCGCTCGATTTAGATCTGGCTGGTACACACGAAAAAATCGTGATGATTGAAGCGCGCGCTAATCAAGCAACTGAAGAAGTGGTGCTGGATGGCTTCGTGACCGGCAGTAAAGAATTAGAATCGGTGATTACGCTCATCGAAAAAATTCGCGGCGAAGTCGGTAAAGCCAAGCGCGACATGCTCACGCCCAAAACCGATGCCGCTAAAGCCCTGGCCGAACGCACCGCCGAGATCAAAAAAATCTCACACGACTTTTTGCGCCCGGTGGTGGCCGAATTATTCTTTGGCGCGCCCAAAGCCACCAAGCACGAACGTGCCGAAGCTCGCGGCGAGATGAAGAAGCGTTTGAGCGAGTTTCTGAAATCACAAAATTGCACCGACGACGAAATTAAAATCGGCACGGGCACGATTTACAAGTTCACTGAAAACGAAGTCTCGCGCATGATCGTGGAAGAAGGCAAGCGCGTTGATGGTCGCGGCATCGAAGAAGTCCGACCGCTCGCTATCGACGTCGGCGTCTTGCCACGCGTTCACGGCACCGGCTTATTCAGCCGCGGTGAAACCCAAGTCCTTTCAGTCTGCACACTCGGCGCGCCGGGTGATGTGCAAACACTCGACGGCATGGAACTGATGGGCCTCAAAAACTACATGCACCACTACAACTTCCCGCCATACTCGGTCGGCGAAGCGAAGCCGCTGCGTGGTCCGAGCCGTCGCGACATTGGTCACGGCGCCTTGGCCGAAAAAGCGCTTGAACCGGTTCTGCCAAACAAGGAAGCCTTCCCATATGCTATTCGCGTGGTTTCTGAAGTGTTCGGCTCCAACGGTTCCAGCTCTATGGCTTCTACTTGTGGATCGACCTTGGCGCTCATGGACGCCGGTGTTCCAATTACGGCACCAGTGGCCGGTATTGCCATGGGTTTGGCCACTTACGGCGACAAGTGGACAGTGCTGACCGATTTGCAAGACCTGGAAGATGGCGCTGGTGGCATGGACTTCAAAATCACCGGTACCAAGCAGGGGATTACCGCCATTCAGATGGATACCAAAACCGCTGGTCTGACCCACGACATCATCGTGCAGACCATGAAACAAGCCCAAAGCGCCCGATCGATGATCTTGGACCGCATGGCCGAAATCATTGCCGCGCCACGGCCAGAACTCTCAGAGTATGCGCCACGAATTCTCACTTTGATGATCAACCCGGAGAAAATTCGCGAAGTCATTGGTCCGGGTGGCAAGATGATCAACGAAATCATCGCCAAAACTGGCGTTCAGGCCATCGATATTGAGCAAAATGGCTTGGTGATGATCACCTCCGCCAATGGTCCAGCTGGACAGGCGGCCTACGATTGGGTCAATAACCTGACGCGTGATGTGAAGGCGGGCGAAACGTTCCAGAACGCCGAAGTCGTGCGTTTGATGGACTTTGGTGCTTTCGTAAATATTCTGCCTGGCCGCGATGGCATGGTTCACGTTTCCGAACTCGCGCCATGGCGCGTCGGTCAGGTGAAAGATATTGTGAACGTTGGCGACAAAGTGAACGTCAAGGTGATTGAAATCGACGATCAGGGCCGAGTTAACCTTTCGATGAAACAGGCCGAAGGTAACGTGTATACTGAAGAAATGAAGGCTAAAGCCTCCACGGCGCCAGCCGGTCCACCACGCGGAGCCCGACCACCACGCCGCGACCGGTAATTTCACAGGGCAACCACACAGGGTTGCCCCTACGGCAATATGCATGACCGATTGAACATACCGTTACAACCAACCCCAACCCGTCGAGTTGATCGGCGGGTTGTTTGGATGTTATTGAACTGCGTCGTTGTGGCCGTGTTGGTCAGTTCGGTTTTTCGATTATGGGTTACCCGCGATCTGACGAGCGCCTGGCGGCCGGAAGGTACACAAACCATTCGAGTGCTCAAAAACGCCCGAACAACACAAATCCTGCACGAAAAACTTGGGTCACAAACGGTAATCGCTGGCGCGCCCTGGTCAGTTGATGATCTGCTCGCTATGTCTGATCGCGAATTCAGCGTGCATTTTAACGAAACGGGCATGGTTGGCTTTACCACCGACCGCGATGATCTAACGCTAGATCAACAAATAGCCGATGTCTACGGTTTGACCAACGGTACTACGGCTGGTCGGACTTACATCGGACGAAATGCCATCAACACCCAACCAAAATACACGTTTAGCCTCAATCTTTGGTCGGATGGCACCATTTTTGATGTGAGCGGCCAGAAAAGTGGAACAATTCACATAGATGATTCGGGCCTAACCATCAAAGGCCTGGGGCTGGCGGCTGGTCCAGCCGTGATGAGCCAACTAAACCCAATTATTGCCGCCGTTTCTTGGTCGGCGCATTCAGTCGCTGCTCCGAAATTGCTAGAAGCCGGATTGGGGATCCTCAGTCAATCTGATCTTCTCGCCGAAATCACAGAGGTCGGAGCTTCAGCGAGCCTTGGAACCGATGCTCAGGGCCAGGTCGTTAACCTCTTTGTTCCAAGCCAAAAATTTTCAACTGATGATCTAGCCAAGCTCGGCAAAGACATGATGTCCCGAGTTAATTTGACTACGCTAGAGTTGACAAATGCCGATGGCAGTTCGGTTTTAGAGCTGTTTTCAGACTCGAGCCAGATTAAATCGGAAGTTACCACCAATAACGGACAGACAGTGATCACACTAGTCAATCCTCACGGGGACGGCTTTAAAATACTCAAGGACGAAAGCGGCATTTTCTTCAGCAATCGGGCCAATATCGAACTGAACCTTGAACTTTCGTCCAAATCCGCCTGTCTACGCTCTGCTCATTCATTCATCCAACCGAACAAAATTCTCGTCGGCTTCAACCATCCCTTCGCCTCGTTTTCTGAAATCGCTTGGAGTCAAAATAAAACTAAACTCTGCTGGTAACTGAGTATAAGGCTGTGGATAAGTTGTTAGTTGTCCAAAAGTTATCCACAGCAAGATGAACACAAATACAGGTACGCACCCCAAGAATCGCAAAATATCCAATGTTTATAGGGGTGAGAGGTTGTTGACATTATGTGTTCATCATTAGATAATATCTGTGTAACTTGTTCTTTCCACAATCACCTCATGTTCGCTTCAACGAACAATCTGGAGGGGAAGTTTCCTGAAGTCCCACTCGTCAGGAAATATCTCGCTGCTCTCCTGCACTCATTCGTATTCTTGGGGGATATGAATTTAGGCCAGCTCCGCTTTCGCTCTATCGGTTTCTTGCATCTCCGGTAGACACTTAGGGGCGAACCACCGTTTGGGAGGGCGGGATAAGATAATCTGATGATTGATTATGTGACGTTTCGAGGTGCTGAGTATTGCGGCCGATTTAATCGGCATCATTACCCAGCGTCTGGAGACGATGCTCACAAACAACATCGCCTATTGGGTCGCGCAAAGTCCAGGGAAAATTATCAATTTAAGCCCTTCGGCCACCGCCGCACCCACGCTCCGTACGCTCGTCCATCAGCGCTAGTCTGCTCAGCCAGCTCTTTTTTACCTCGTCGTGAGGGTGCCATCCAGTGCACCCTCTCTTTTTTTTGTTTATCACTAGTTCCATTGCCAAAACAGTCTTGATCGGCTATCATTCATACATTATGACGATCTCCAAATCGCTCCTCCAAGAAATAAAAGAACTACTTCTCACCGAAAAACTTCGCCTAGAAGCTGAGCTTTCGCATTTTAGTCACCGTAAAACCAAGGCTGGCGAGGGCGAACCAGCTACGGATTTTCCAAATTTTGGTGATGACGAAGACGAAAACGCCACCGAAGTCGCGCAATACACCAACAATTTGCCGCTCGAAAACGAACTGGAAAACGAACTTCGCGATGTTGCCACCGCCCTCAAGCGTGTGGAAGAAGGCGCTTACGGTGTCTGCAAATATTGCAAAATGGATATCGACGAAGCCCGTTTACGCGCTCGCCCGACCTCAACTTCGTGTGTCGCTTGCAAAAAAACGTTGACCCAAGAGCTATAATCAGCTTTAAAAAGATCGTCTGCGTCGCGTCGGTCGTCGAATTCCTCGACATTATCTTTAAATATCTGGCGATAACACGACTACCGGAAGGTGGTCGTGTTTCGTTTCCGGTTGGGTTGGCACTACACAAAAACCCAGGCATTGCCTTCGATATCGAAATTCCGCTCTCGATCATTCTCCCGCTGACGATTCTCGTTGTTATCGGATTAATCCGCTTTGCTCACCGTCACCGGATAACCTCACCAATCACCAGCGCCGCAGCCATCACGGTGGTCATCGGCGCGCTGGGTAATGCCTTTGATCGTCTGATCAACGGATTTACCACCGATTATTTAATTCTTTTCGGTCGCAGTGCGATCAATTTATCAGATATCCTCATCCTCACTGGCGTCGTCGCCTTACTGTGGTACAATGATACTAAGATCAAGGTGAATTAATATAACACTCCCGATTACTTAGCTGTATGGGAGCGTTTTTTGTTAAATCAGCCACCAACATTGGACTAGAAGCGGCCTTAGTCACAGTGGAAATCGATATTACGCCTGGCTTACCACGTCTAACCGTCGTTGGTCTGCCAGATGCCGCGATCAACGAATCACGAGAACGCGTTCGCTCGGCCATCAAAAATAGTCAGCTCACCTTTCCACGAACTCGCGTCACGGTTAATTTGGCGCCTGGTGATCTCAAAAAGCAGGGGCCAGCCTTTGATTTGCCGATCGCCATTGGAATTCTGGCGGCCGGTGGCGAGATTCGTGATCTGGATCGCTTGGAAACGATGATGTTTGTTGGTGAGTTGTCGCTCGAGGGGCACCTGCGGCCAACCAACGGGATTCTGTTATCAGCCCTCTTGTGTCAGGAACTCGGCCTGACTTCCATCGTCGTGGCGCCCGAAAACGCCAAAGAGGCAGCGCTGGTGCGTGGCGTAAAGGTCCACCCGGTGGGCAATCTACTTGAACTCATCACTAAACTGAACGCCGACGAAGACTTGCCAGTGCAAGAAATATCCGAGATTTCGCTAGCTCAACCGCATCACAACACCGATTTTGCCATGATTCGCGGCCAAGAATCCGCCAAACGCGCACTCGAAATCGCCGCGGCCGGTGGGCACAACATCTTGCTCTGCGGTTCGCCCGGCGCGGGAAAAACGATGCTTTCGCGTGCATTGCCATCCATTTTGCCAGATATGACCTTTGAAGAAGCGCTCGAGGTCACCAAAATATTCTCGGTCGCCGGCCTACACCGATCGCAGGAAGCACTAATCACCGCCCGTCCGTTCCGCACGCCGCATCATTCCAGCTCGGCCATCGCACTGATTGGCGGCGGCGCGAATCCGAAACCTGGCGAAGTGAGCCTAGCTCACCACG
This sequence comes from uncultured Gammaproteobacteria bacterium, assembly GCA_964499655.1. Classification (GTDB taxonomy): domain Bacteria; phylum Patescibacteriota; class Patescibacteriia; order UBA9934; family UBA9934; genus CAYPRR01. The sequence goes on from CAZCLT010000003.1 coordinate 18,596, forward strand.
GCGTACTATTTCTTGATGAATTTCCTGAATTCGGCCGCCAAGTCATTGAAAATCTACGCCAACCACTGGAAGACGCGCTCGTCACGATCTCGAGAGCGGCCGGCACGCTGACTTTTCCGGCCCAGTTTATGCTCGTCGCCTCGATGAACCCTTGCCCCTGTGGCCACAAAGGCGATCCCAAACGGTCCTGTCTGTGTACGCCAGCACAGCTCGAAAAATATCGCCTCAAAATTTCCGGCCCAATTCTTGATCGGATTGACTTGGTGATCGATGTTCCGCGCGTAGAATACGAAAAATTACAGGTCGAACCAACCATGGAATCATCAGCAGCGATCAAAGCTCGAGTTCAGTCAGCACGCGACACGCAAAACACTCGCTACCAATCAATTCACCAAACTACTAACGCGCAATTACGTAATCCATTAACGGCCGACTGCTGTCTACTCGACATGGACGGAAAATTATTACTGCGCCAAGCAGCCGAACGCATGAATCTGTCGGTTCGTGGCTACACTCGCGTGCTCAAAGTCGCTCGAACTATCGCTGACCTCGCCGGCTCATCAAACATCCTAGTCGAGCATCTCGCCGAAGCGCTACAATTTCGCGAACAAAAACTATTCATCTAAAAAAAAGACCTCGTGACTCCGGAGAGTAACGAGGGAGGTGACGCTAGTTGGCCGGACTGACGGCAATAGTTGGCGCGCCCGATTGATGTTCGGGCACAGCTGCGGTGATGTCCGGGTACTCAGCGGAAAGGTAGGCGTAGATGCGCTCAAAAACCAGGTAACGTGGGCAAACGTCGGCCGCGCCACATTGCCGATATGCCGGCTCCAGCTTCGGCGGGTCCCAGTAGACCACGAAGGTCCGGGAAGCGATGGCTGGCGGCAAGATGCGAAGGCGGTAAAGCCCGGCGCCCTGACAGTTGCCGATAATCAACAGATCGTCCGGACCAAGCAGTCGCTCGATGTACGGAACAAAATCCGGAGTAACGGCTTCGGTGTGCGGATTGGTGACGCTCGAACCAGTCAGCGTCGGCAGCCAGGTTTCGCAATCATCGTGGCCACGGCGGCTGAACTCTTGGCGCCACGGACTATCGTCAACTCGACGTCGAGCCGACTCGAGCGCGCGCGTGACCAGAGCCCGACGGTGCTCGGTGGCACTCACTCGACCATGTTCGGTCAGTCGAATTTCGAAGGGGTCACGACCGATGGTGCAAACACCATCTTGATCACAGTTGATGAACTTGCGGCCATGAATCGCCATGGCGTTTTTGTGGTCGAGTAGACCAAAAGCGTGAACCTGAATTGACGTCACAGAATCTCCACCGATGTGAAAGGGTTGGCGGATAATACATAAAAAAGACGCCCCGGTCAAGGGCGCCCTTTGCTAGCGGATGTATTCGAGAGGATTTTGGAACTTGCCGTTTAAAATAACTTCGAAGTGCAAGTGCGTACCGGTTGAACGACCGGTGGTACCACACAAACCCAGTGGCGTACCTTTAGAAACCTGGGTCCCGGCCGAGACGTAGATTTTGGCGTGGTGACCATAACGAGTCACGATGCCGTTACCGTGGTTAATCTCCACCGCATAACCATAGCCACCCTTCCAGCCGGAGAATTGAACAATACCGTCGTCAGCGGCGTAGTTGGTGTTGTCGAAGTGACAGTCAACATCGATACCAGTATGACGCCAGCCAAAGTACTGCGTGATGATTCGCAAATCGGTTGGCCAACTCATGTTGCCGCTACCCGCCGTGGTTGGCGCAGCTGAAGAAGTGGTTGTTGGCGTGGTAAAAACCGAGCCAATCGTGGTCGGGCGGCGTACTGGCGCCACGTATTGGATCGCCCCGCCTGGCACAATCAACTTATCGCCCACTGATAAGTCATTTGAATTACTCAGGTGGTTGTAAGCCAGGATTTCATCAGCACTGACATCGTAAGTTTTGGCGATTTTACTGAGAGTATCGCCGCTCTTAACAGTATGCGCCACGCCGGAAACGGGCAAAATCGTCAGCGAGTCGCCGGGTCGCAAAACCGATTTAACCGTTAGATTGTTCGACCACAAAATAGTGTTGATCGAAAGACCAAATTTTACGGCGATCGAAGATAACGTGTCTCCAGTCTGCACCGCATAAACTTCAATCGCGTCACGTGGCGCCACCGAAGAAGACCCTTCGGTAATAACTGGCGATGACAACGAACCACCGCTGACCACCGAAGTCGCTGAATCGACATCGGAAAGATTATCAATGCCGTAAGTGACCGCCGACAAAGCACCCACACCACGATACGAAACCGAAACACGCTCCGGCGCGGTTTCTTCGAGTGCGAATTCTTCAATAATTTCGTTGTCCTGAGTGCTCGCCAGCTGGTAAAGCAAACTCTTCTGACCAAACGACTCAGCGCGCACTTCGTTAGTGCCTAAATTAATAGATCCGACGACCACGGCAATAATTAACATCACCGCGTGTACGGTGTAGCGATTAGAAATCACGTACATCACTTTATTTTTGGCTGGCCGCCACAGCTGGCCCAAGCCGCGACGAACAACAAACACTAAACGATAACCAGGCACTAAAATTGCACCAATGAAAAATCGACCAACTGGACGAAGTGGTCGAAATACTAAGCCGGCGGTCCGCAAGACGTATGGCTTAGCCCGAACTAAGGCTCGGATGGAACCCAAGCTTAATCGAACCAAAAATTGTTTAAGTGAATCGGACAAATGAGGCGTTTAAACGCCAGGCCAAGATACCATGACGAATCGGAATTTTCAAGGCTGAATTGACAAAAACCCCTGAAAAACTTATGATATTCGCGTTATATTATTAATCGTTCCCTAGTTTTTATGGACGTGACTCAATATTCGTTGTTGGTGGCCGTGCTTGCCATCATTTTTACTGGCTGGATGGCTCGCTGGATCCTAAAACTGCCAGCCGGCGAGGGCAAAATGATCGGTATCGCCCTGGCTATTCAAGAAGGCGCACAGGCTTACTTGGCCCGACAATATAAGGTGATCACCGCCATTGGCGTCATTGCCGGCGCGGCGATTGGCTACTTCCTTGGCTGGAACATGGCGCTTGGCTTCGTAGTTGGCGCCGTGCTTTCAGGCTTGACCGGTTACATCGGCATGCAGGTCTCGGTTCGAGCGAACGTGCGTACTACGCAGGCCGCCAAATCCGGCTTGCAGCAAGCGCTCGATGTGGCCGTTCGCGGCGGTGCCGTCACCGGCTTGATGGTTGTTTCTCTCGGCTTACTCGGTGTGGCTGGTTTTTACTACTTTACGCACGATATTAACGCGCTCATTGGCTTTGGCTTTGGCGGTTCGCTCATTTCCGTCTTTGCTCGCTTGGGCGGCGGCATCTTCACCAAAGCGGCCGATGTTGGTGCTGACTTGGTCGGTAAGGTAGAAGCCGGAATTCCCGAAGACGACCCACGCAACCCAGCCGTGATCGCGGACAACGTCGGCGATAACGTTGGCGATTGCGCTGGCATGGCCGCCGATCTCTTTGAAACTTACGCCGTAACCATAGTCGCTGCCATGCTCTTGGGTTCACTCACTTTCCCAGGCGTGGACGCGATTGTGACCTTCCCATTTGCTGTTGGCGCGGTGGGTGTGATCGCCTCGGTCCTCAGTGTTGGTTTCATCAAGCTTGGTGCCAACAAAAACATCATGGGCGCGCTCTACAAAGGCTTGATTGCCGCCGGTGTGATTTCCGCCGTGGCTTTTTACCCGCTGACCACGCGTTTGCTCTCGGGCATTGAAGGCTTGGACACGATGCGCGTGTTCTGGTCGTTGATCGTTGGTCTGGTTGTGACAGGTTTGATGGTGGTGATCACCGAATACTACACCGGCACCCAGTACAAACCAGTCCAAAATCTTGCCGCCGCCTCGCAGACTGGTCATGGCACCAACATCATCGCTGGCTTAGCCCTTTCGATGCGCGCCACCGCTTACCCAGTTTTGACCATCGTCGCCGGTATCATGGTTTCCTACTGGTTAGCTGGCATTTTTGGCATCGCTATGGCTGTGGTGGCCATGCTTTCGCTCACCGGTATCATCGTGACGATCGACGCCTACGGCCCGATCACCGATAACGCCGGTGGCATCGCCGAAATGGCCGAACTCGATGAATCGGTCCGCGCTGTGACCGATCCTCTGGACGCTGTTGGCAACACTACCAAAGCCGTCACCAAAGGGTACGCCATCGCCTCGGCTGGCTTAGCCGCGACCGTACTGTTCGCCAGCTACACCGAAGAGCTAACCAAACTTGGTCAAACTTTCGTCTTCTCACTTTCTAATCCATACGTGCTCGTTGGTTTGTTCCTGGGTGGCTTGATGCCGTACCTGTTCGCCGCCTACGCCATGGAATCCGTCGGCCGCGCCGCTGGTAAGGTTGTAGAAGAAGTGCGCCGCCAGTTCCGCGAGATCAAAGGCATTATGGACGGTTCAGGTAAGCCTGATTACGGTGCCGCCGTCGATATCGTCACGCGTGCTGCCATCAACGAGATGATCACCCCGGCTTTGATTCCGATTGTTCTGCCAATCTTCGTCGGATTCGTGCTCGGTCCGGAAGCGCTTGGTGGATTACTCATCGGTTGTATCGTGACCGGTTTGTTCCTGGCCATTTCCATGACCACTGGTGGTGGCGCCTGGGATAACGCCAAGAAGTACATCGAACAAGGTAACTTCGGTGGTAAAAAATCGATCGCACACCAAGCGGCCGTCACTGGCGACACCGTCGGCGATCCTTACAAAGACACAGCCGGGCCAGCCATCAACCCAATGATCAAAATCGCCAACATTATCGCCTTGCTGATCGTCGCGCTAATTGTCTAAGTCTCAGAATCTCAGCGATCCTTCAAAAGAAGCCCGGTTGGGCTTCTTTTGTTGACACTTTAGCCCAAAACCCCTATTCTCGGGCTACTTATGCCATATACAATCGAGATCAAAGATAATAAGGCAACTTTCACAGTGACGGTTCCAGCCGAGAAGGTGACCGAGGGCATGAAGGATGCCGCCGAACACCTTTCGGAGCATTCGAATATTCCGGGCTTCCGCCCAGGCCACGCCACTTACGATGTTGTGAAGCAACGCGTCGGTGAGATGAAAATTCTGGAAGAAGCGCTGGAGCCGCTGATCCGCGCCGCTTTTATTCAAGCGATGATCGAAGAAGATTTGGAAACGGTTGGCCAGCCGTACTTTGATGTGGTGAAAATGGCGCCAGATAACGATTTGATCTTCACCGCCGCTATTGCCTTGCACCCCAAGATCAAAAAGCTCGCTGATTACAAATCAATTAAGATCGCCAAAAAGGACACCACGCCTTCCAAAGAACTCGTTGAGCAGGCCAAAAAAGATTTGACCGGTATGCGCACTAAAGAAGTTCGCAAACCAGCCGGCGCCAAGATTGAAAAAGGTGATAAGGCGATCCTTTCGCTCGGTATGAAACGTGACGGCGTAGTGCTAGAAGGCGGCGAAAGCCAGAGCCACGGCGTGTATACCGGCGAAGAACACTATATCCCCGGTTTTGCCGATCAGCTCATTGGTTTGAGTGAAGGCGAGAAGAAAACTTTCACGCTTAAATTTCCAAAAGACCATTATCAAAAGCATTTGTCTGATCAGAATGTTGATTTCGAAATTGAAATCAAAGAAATTTTTGGTCTAGAGATTCCGGTGATCGATGAAGAATTCGTGAAGGGTCTAGGTCTGACTTCGGTCGCCGATTTGGAAGCCAAGCTCGCCGAAAATATCAAAATCGAAAGCGATGCCGAAGAATCGATTCGCCAAGATAAAGAGGTACTCGAAGCCTTGGCTTCTAAATCTGATTTTGAAGAGATTTCCGATCTGCTAGTGAACCAGGAAATCGAAAAAATGCTGCACGAACTCAAAAATAACGTGAACAACCAAGGCGCTGAGTTCGAGAACTATCTCAAATCGATCAACAAAACGCTGGCCGACCTAAAACTCGATTTCGCGCCAACGGCGCTCACTCGCGTGAAGGTGGCGATGATCCTCAAAGAGGTCGCAACGCTCGAGAAAATCAAACCGACTGATGCTGAAGTCGATGCCGAGCTCGACAAGATCGCTGAAAATTACAAGGACAATAAAGAAGCTAAAGAGACCCTCTATTCCCCTCAATATCACGATTACATCGAACGCCAGATGACCAACCGCAAGACGATCGACTATCTCAAGTCAGTCATGGTCAAATAAAAAAAGGGACGGGCCCAGTGGCTCGTCTTTTTTGTTATGAAATAAAAGCGCCGAGCCCGTGGAAGCTCCACGAACCCGGCAGGTCATCACTTCGTGAAATCGATGAATCGCGTCGCGACCATACGGAATGGAAACGAGTCCGTTTCCTGTTCCAGCGACAGGATTCTATCCCCGGGAATCAGGTCCTTCCATTCATGGGGAATGATCGACCCGCTAAATCGGCCCTGAGAGTAGGATACGACGTGCTCTTCGCCACGCCACATGATGCGCACCCCATCCCACCCGTACGTCTGGCCGATCATCTGCTTCATGATCGCATCCGGAACGATATCGAGCGCGACATCGGGTACGGGAAAACACCCATCTTTGATGCTACGTCGAACGTTCCGACGACCTTGGTGCCCAGCCAAGGCGACGTTCCACGATTCCGCAGCGGAATGCTCGACTTCCTCGGACGTGTAACCGTCCGCCAAAGGCATCTCAGTCGCCCAATACTCCCTGGCCCTCGTGACAATAGCCGACCACGGAACGGTGTTCGCGGCACGCGGCCGCCTCACGAAAAGCTTCGGAAACCCCTTCATCAGGCCTTGGAGCACCTTCTCGTCGGTACAGGACGCGATCAGACCTCGAAGGCCCTCGTTCTCGATTTTGCAAACCTCGATCCAGTTGATGTGAAGACGGAGCATGGCTTTTTGCCTCGGTGCCCGCAGAATTTCCCGTGAATTCGGGACATATTCTCGAACAGAAAAGTGTAACATAAATTTATCGCTTTGTCAATATAGTCAATAATAATAGTATATTTTGTAAACAAATATTTTTGACAAGTTGAACAAACCATGTTATCCTTTACGAATTATGAGCCTACAAAACGAGATCCAAACGATCTTCTCTCATTTGGGCCGCACGCCTATTGAGGCAAATTTATATATCGCTGCGTTGGCGCTTGGCTCTGGTACGGCGGCACATATCGCCAAACAGGCAGGAGAAGACCGTACAAAATCCTATTTTCACCTCCGAAAACTTTCAGCAGATGGACTTTTAAAGGAGTCGCGGAAAGGACAACGGATGTTATTCGTGCCGCTCGAACCAAAAGAATTTGCAGATCGGGTGGGAAAACTTGCGACCGATCTACGCAGCCTCGTCCCTCAACTCGAATCTATGCAGGCCGGCGCAGTTGAAACGCCTATTATAGAGGTCACCGAATCTCGCGCCGGACATAAACGAATCTACGAAGAACTCTCGAGCCTGCCTGAGGGGACATTCTTCCGTGTCCTTCAAGGGAGAAAGTCACTCGAGGAAGAGCTTAGAATCCTCGACGAAGTGACGCTCGCCCGATTTTTCGACAGCTTGAAGCTGCGGAATATTACGACGAAAGGAATATTTACCAAAGAATCACGAGAGATTCCTAGTAAACTCATGTCCGAACATAATCTACTTGAAATGCGGGAACGAAAATCCGATTTAGTGTTGCTCCCAGAATCCATTCTCGATCTCCAGCAAGTTATGTTTATCTATCAAAACAAGGTCGCCTTCCTCTTCCCAGAAACATCTCTTGTCATGACCATTACACACCAGGGAATCACCGACGTGTTAGCTGCTTCGTTCGATGCACTTCACAGCTTTGGTGAAAAAGTTGATCCAATATGGTAATCCATCTAAACTATTGAGATATGAGATTTGGAGCCCATGTATCAGCCGCTGGCGGACTTTGGAACGCTGGCAAAGAAGCAAAATCGCTGGGATGCGAAGTCATTCAGATTTTTTCGCGTCCGCCACAAGGGGGAAAGCCTAAGGAAATTACGCCGGAAGATGCTCAGAAATTCAAAGACGCAATGATGGAGGCCGAAGTTCAGGCCGTGTACATCCACTCGCCGTACTTTATCAACCTCGCTTCGAGCAATCCGCGGATCGAGCACAGTTCCGTGGCTGTTCTGCGCGAAGAACTCGAGCGCGGATCGAAATTAGGCTGCCAAGGGATGATGTTTCACCCCGGATCGGCTAAAGATGTCGGACCGATCAAGGGCAAACAGATGGTTGTAGAGGGTCTCAATCGCATTCTCGATGGTTACACCGGGTCATGCCAGTTGCTCATCGAAATTTCCGCCGGCGCTGGGGAAGTGATGGGCGACGAGTTCGAAGAGCTGGCCGAATTTCTCCAGGGCGCTGAAAGAGGCAAAGAAATCGGTATTTGTTTTGATACTCAGCACGCTTTTGCTTCGGGTTACGATCTAAGCACCGCCGAAGCCGTGACGGAAACGTTTAAAAAGTTTGATAAAATCGTCGGCCTGAAAAACCTAGTCGCCAGTCACTGCAACGATTCTAAAATCGAACTCGGCGGCAAAAAAGATCGGCACGAGCATTGGGGCGAGGGCCACATCGGGCTAAAAGGCCTGGAAGCCATCATCAATCACCCCAAACTCCAGCACCTGGACCTCATTCTCGAAACCCCGTGGGAAAAAGGCGATAAAACCGATCCGCGACTGAAAGATATGAAGATTCTCAAGAAGTTTCGAGGGAAATAATCCACAGCCCAATTTGACAAATCAGTTTTTCTCTACTAACATAATCAATAGCTGGACGTGGTCTCCACAGACTAAGTTTCAGGTGTCAGCAGAAACTCCCCGAAGAGGGGCGTTTTTGTTTTATCCCGAGCAAGGTGGATATTGGGCTCGTGGAGGTAATGGTAGCCCCGTCCGGTTTGACACCTGAAGGTGCGGGTTCGATTCCCGCCGAGTCCACCAAGCTCGGGACCAAAACCCCGCATGACATTTCGTCGTGCGGGGACTTTGGTATGATTGGGGCGATATGATCCTCACCGTCCATGTAAAACCTGGAGCTCGAGAAAACAAGGTGCTCGGCTGGTTAGATGAGGGGAGTGTTCGAATCGCTATTAAGGCGCCGGCTAAAGAAGGAAAGGCTAATGCCGAACTTATCCACTTTGTGGCTGACAAGTTAGGGATCGCTAAGAGCCAAATAGAAATCAAAAGAGGGCACAATGCCCCAATAAAACACCTATTAATCCCTGATATCCAGAAGTTATCCACAGTACTCATTTGACGGCACTTCAGGATGGGGATATCCTTGTATCAGACAAGAAAGAGAACGGCCCTCAACGGGGCTGGTTTTTTTATACTTGATCAATTCCACCCTTGGACCACGGATGACACCGAAGCACTCGCCAGCCGCCTTTTAAAAATCCCTTGATGACACCATCCTTCAGCACTGCCTGACGACAGTACTCTGAACAGGTCGGATAATACTGGCAAAAACCGTGCGGATAGAGCACTTTGAGCGGCCCATGATCAAAAGAGAGCGTCCGTTGATACAGGACGATCGGTAAAACGGCTAATTGACGCCAAAATTTCATACTAACAAGCGCGCCTTTTTAAAAATCGCCAGCAACTTTTCCTTCTTCTCCTGCGACGTTGGTGTGATCGCGCCCTTCGAGGTCAACAAGATCACATCAAACCCCGGCTGAATTTTGGCTAGGTTCTCACGTAAAATCGCCCGGTACTGCCGGCGAACCCGGTTACGCACCACGGCGCTTTTGCTGACTTTCGTGCCGACGACGACGGCGAATCGTGAGAAAGCGTGCTTATTCTTCAGAAATTTGATGCCACAAACCGAATCAAAGACCGATTTGCCAGTGGCAAAGACAGCCTTGAAGTCCTGATCATGTCGCAATCGATTCTGGGCAGAAAGCATAGTGATGAAAGTATACCTCTAAACAATAATACGAGGACAAGCCCCGTATTAATGAATCCTATTATCTAGGACGCGCTTTGACGACTAGTCGCTTGCGCCCCTTGGCGCGTCGGCGAGCTAAGACCGTTCTTCCGGTGGCCGATTTCATTCGGGATCGGAAGCCGTGCACTTTGGCGCGGCGGCGCTTTTTTGGCTGGTATGTGCGAAGAGGCATAGACCAATTGCTTAAAGCGCTGATTTAAATGTGGCCAAAGGATATCATTACCGGCCGAAAGCGTCAATAACTGCGGACAAACTGACACTTATCAGCATCTTGTCCACAGTTTCCTCCACTTTGTGTACACTTTGCACCTGTGGATAGGTTGTTATACAATCAACCGGTCGTCGATTGCTTTTACTCGTCTAAAGCGAGCTTTAGATCGGAAGAGCACACGTCTGAACTCCAGTCACCTAGCAAGATCTCG
>CAZCLT010000004.1:0-9434 GCA_964499655.1 uncultured Gammaproteobacteria bacterium
CCGTAAAATTCGGCGCCTACTAGGCGAGCACTTTGAAAGTCGCCTTGCGCTTTTTGCGGATAATGATGCGTTCTGGTTCTGGTAGCTCAGCGATCGCCTGGCAGGCTAGCGAACAGGTGCCGAGCGTTCGCTCGCGACAGTTGGCGCACTGAATAAACAGCGCGTGGCACAGATCGCTTTTGCAATTATCGTACGTGTCGGCCGGTGCCTGGCAGGTGAAACAGTGTCCGAGCACTTCATCGGTCACCGCTTCGGCCATGCGGCCATCGAAGACAAAATTCTTCCCGTGAAATCTATTTTCCAATTTTTGTTCGGCAACTTGGTGCCCATACTGGATGATGCCGCCGTAGAGTTGGTTAACATCACTGAACCCCTCGTGCTTCAAGTAAGCGCTCGCCTTTTCGCAACGAATCCCGCCGGTGCAGTAGAGTAGAATTTTTTCGTCTTTTTTGTCGGCGAGTAATTTGGTGACCTCCTGCAACTCATCAGCAAAAGTTTGCGAGCTGGGTGTGATGGCCGCTTCGAATTTGCCGATGTCACTCTCATACTTGTTGCGCATGTCGACGACCACCGCGCCACGAGCGATCGCTTCGTTGAACGTCTTGGCATCCAAGTGCTCACCGACGTTGCCTGGATCGTACGAACCGGCTGGTAGATTATCAGCCACAATCTGGCGGCGAACTTTGATGATCAATTTCCAAAAAGCTAGTGCTGATTCTTCAAGCGCAAACTTAAACGGCACGCCAGAAAATTCAGGTAACGATTCGAGCTCTGCCCGAAAAGCCTCCAACTGCGGCACCGGCACACTAATCTGCGCGTTGATCCCCTCGTGCGCCAAATAAACCCGGCCAAAAACTCCCAGCTCACTCCAAGCCCGGTAGAGCTCATCGCGAAGCACGGCCGGCTGGTCCAGCTTCACATATCGATAAAAAGACAGCGTCTGCCGCGGCGCTGTCTCCAGCGCGATCTTGGCTTTGGCTTGGTGGACGTTTAGTTTGTTGGCGAGAATCGACATAAGTTGTTGTTAAAATTACCAGTGCCGAGCACTGGTAACTTTGGCGGAGAGGGAGGGATTCGAACCCTCGATGACCTTTCGGCCATACACGATTTCGAGTCGTGCGCGTTCGACCACTCTGCCACCTCTCCATGATGCTCGCTATGCTTTTGTCTTCCGGCGTTGTTGTCGCTGCGGTGCTTCGTTCACCATACCGATCTGGTACGGCTCACTGTGCTCCTCGCGCCGCCTAGCCGGCAGGCCAAAATCATACGCTCGCAAAAGACTGGTCGTGGCCCAGAGGCTATCACGAATATTTGCATAACTCAAGAGTTTACGGTAGATTGCCCTGTCCCCGGAGGTTCTTTGGACAACGACTCAGCCATCAGCTACCTGCAACGCCACAGTTGGTCCTGGCCGGTTTGGCTACTGGTTCTCTCCTTTTCGGTGATCATCGGCTGGCTGAAGCCCGAAATTGGCCCGGCCATTCCGCTCGGCCTAGCCTTCACCCAGTGGGCTTCGATCTGCATTCACGACCTGTACCACCGGCCTGGTGCCACGCCCGGCGCCTTCGATCGCCGGCTCGCGGCTCGCGGCAGTTACGCCGCCATCTGGCTAGGGGACAACTTTCACCTGGTGTGGATGTACCTGATCGACTTTACAGCGATCATCATCTTCGCTGGAATGACCGCGCGCTCTGAATTCGCCGGTACGCTGATCTTTCTAGCCATCGCTCTGGAACCCTGGTCACTCGGCCTGCACCAACAGATGCACCACAACAATCAGTGGTTCGGCAGCCAAAACCAACAGTTGATCTGGTCAGTGCTGACCGCCATCGCCTTCTGCACCGTGGCCGTGTCCCTGTGACACCTTCCCTCCTCGCCTCGTGGCTTGGGGGCTATTTTTTTCTCCCGACAAACCGAATATTCGGATAAGGATACAAAAGTAAGTACAAATTAAACTGTCGCTTAAAATTTGAATAACCCTTCCAGTCAGCTGGGTCACCTGGCGCCCAAACAATGCCAAAAAATGGAAAACGAATTCCAACAGCCTGACAGTGCCTGAACCAATGGTCAATTAGACCGGTGCCCACCGACGTTTTCTCGAAATCCGGGTGAATAAACGCGGTTAGGTGCACTGAGCAAGAAACATCAGGAAGATCACACACCGCCAGGCCTGCGAAGATTTCCTTTGTCTGTTTATCGCGCGCGGCAAACAGATGAATACTGGTGCTGTTTTGGGCAATGCGCCATTTAAGCCGCTCTAAAAACATCCCACGCAACTTAGGATGCTTCCCTGACCGGTGGAAGGACTCTGAAAATTCGGTAAATAAAACCTCGACTATCTCGTACCGCTCGTTCTTCAACCATCTCCTGCGATGTCGCTCTGCATGACTAGCCCAATCTTTCCAATATTCAGGCTTCTGAGCGATGTCCGCAAATCCATGTTGCCGTGGGTTCATCTGAATCCAGGACCGACGCCAACCGGATGGCCGTGTCCTATTAGATAGTGGCTGCCAAATAACCATCCGACTATGTGCAGTTAGCTCGATCTCCGGCTCGGAATCCGTCGTATAGGCTTCGAACCAAACCGGACCGTAGTGCCAGCGCATACCGAGACACCCTGGTTTACCGACTAGTTCGGCATTCTTGACGTCTACTGGCCAGCTACCCTGCAAAAAATCCGCGGACTGCATTGGATGCGCAAAACCATCAGGCACCGGCTGAACCATATTTGACTCAGGCTTTGACCAAAAAAAATTGTTGATTTCTGCAATGGCTATTTTGAGGCGAATGATTGGATTCATGGGATGGGTTGCCGAATTTGGACATCATAGCTCGAACTGCCTTTCAGTTCCAACCTCGGGTGGCGAGAGTTATTTATTTTGTGCTACGATTCTTCCGGAGGCCAACATGCTCACATCAAAACAAATCGCGGCTACTGAAGCCAGAAAACGCACCTACGATCAGGGCGGTGCGCCCTGCCCTGGCGGTGCTCGTCGAACATCGGGCCTCTCTGCCCTGGTGGCGCCGATGTACCCCCGAATCGGCCCAGACGGCCGCACTCGGGTTTCATCAGACCCGCCCGGCACCGCCGTGCTGGACATGACCGACCCGGAGAACCCGACGGTCACGTTCCGTCCCGACGACCCTGGGTACGACCCGCGTTGAGCTCCCGATCGCTCCCCTCTCGCCCTCCGGCCTGAGGGTATTTTTTATGTTAGAATATTGTTATATGAAAAAGAATCCTTTGATGTTACTGGTCGTCGGCTTAGTGGCGACCACGATCATCACCGTAGCCGTAATGTATTTCTACAATCGCGCCGCCGACGTCAATCAGGTTGGCGACGAAGGTCCGATTTACCAGGCTTGCACCGAAGAAGCCAAACTGTGTCCGGACGGTTCAGCCGTGGGTCGAATCGGACCAAACTGCGAATTCGCCCCCTGTCCTTAGTAGGACACACAAATAAAACCTCCGGACAATTCGGTGGTTTTTTTGTTGACGAGTTCGCAAATTTCTGGCACATTGCCCGGACTTTCGTGCTTACGAAAGGGAGGCTCTTGCATCATTCCCCAGGTGTTCACGGGTATATTCCCAAGCCGCCGCCACGGCGAGAACAGCGCTTCGCGACGAGCGTAGTCGCTCAAATCCTCGCCGATCTGATGGTCGCCGAGGAATATGTTAATGGCCCACTGCTCGGCCACCACGTGGCCGCCGTGCTGCGAATCTATTTTCCGGATGTGCGAGATATCTGGGCCATCAGAGACCAGCTCGCCCAAGATGGTTATTGGGAATTGCTGGTAGCTCCAACCGGCGAAGTCACACCGAGCAAACGGCTCACGGCCAAAGGTCGGGCGCTTGGTGCCACCGTCGAACCCAAGATGACGCTGGAACTATTTCACAAGGAAATGAACGCCAGCGTGCCAGCCAACTGGAAACCCGGCGATGCGCCGCCGGCCGCGCAAAAATCAACACCTGGTCGAAAAAGTGGTAGCCACCAGGTACTCCGGACAGCGCTCGACCAAGCACGAATGCTCGCGGCCCTGGCTGATTTTCGCGAACTGGAAAAAATCCATGGCGATCTGCCATCCAAGCTGGCCTACGGACCATTCGAAAAGCAGTGGCGGACAACCGGTCGAAACTATCTCAGTTTGGCGAAAAAGAAAGGCTGGATCACCATGAGTGGCAATCGAAGGAGCGCTGCCTATCGATTGTCCCCCGAAGGGCTGGCTCTACTCGAAAAGTCGCAGATTGAATCGTCGGCAACTTCGGAACCTGTGAAGTCAGAACCTCCGATTAAAGTTCCGTACCGGGAGTGGCTGGCACACCGCGCTTACAAGCGCATGCTGCAAATTCTTATCACTGAATTCGGCTGGCCGGTGGCCGATCGGCTATCGAAGGCGTTCATGCACGAAGTGGTGATCGAGCTCTGGCCAGAGGCCACCAACAACCCCAGCTGGCATCTGAACGCGCTTCAAAAATCAGGGCTGATCCAGCTGCTCGGCAAACCGGCTCGGAATCAAACCGTCTGGCAAATCCTCAACATCAATGTGGAACCTTCGAGCCAGAAAGACGCCATCCCAGAACTCGGTGATGACATCATCCATTGGCTCATCAGCAACGTGCTCTACGAGAATGAGCTGATCGTTTTCAACCTCGGACTGGTCACCTCTAACCGGTTGCCACCCGCCCAAGCGGTCGCTAGTCAATTGCGTCCGTCGGCTACCTAGTCTTCCCTCCGGCCCCGCGGCCTGAGGGCTATTTTTTTCTGCTGAAACCGATGTTATACTGTGCCTATTATGAAAATCCGAAAAGCGATTATCCCCGTGGCCGGCATGGGCACCCGGTTCCTGCCCGCCTCCAAAGCTCAGCCCAAAGAAATGCTAGCCGTGGTTGATAAACCGATCATCCAGTACATCGTCGAAGAAGCCGTCGCCAGTGGAATCGAAGAAATCATCTTCGTCACCTCCATCGGCAAGCGTGCTATTGAGGATCACTTCGATCGCAACTTCGAATTGGAACATCGCCTGCAACAAAAAAAGAAAACTAAAGAATTAGAAGAGATTTCCAAAATCGGCAAGCTGGCCAAGTTCGCTTTTGTGCGCCAAAACAAGCCGATGGGCGATGGCCACGCCGTGCTGGCAGCGCTCCCATTTATTGATCGCCACGAACCAGTGGCTGTGCTTTTCGGTGACGATATCATCGATGGCAAAGTCCCAGCTCTTAAACAGTTGATGGACGTGTACGAAAAATACGGCGATCCGGTCATCTCGCTCCACCAAGTACCCAAGGCACTAGTGCCAAGCTTTGGCGTGGTTGATGGTCAGCGCTTGGACAAGAACACCTGGGAGATTAGTCGCTTTGTGGAAAAGCCGGCACTTAAAGACGCGCCGTCTGATCTGGTAGTGATCGGCCGCTATATTCTGACCCCCGAAGTACTCACCACACTCGAAAAAACCAAGCCTGGCAAAGATGGCGAAATCCGTTTGGCCGGCGCCTTCGAGACGATGCTCAAAAAAGAAAAAGCGCTGTACGGCTGTATCTTTGACGGCATCTGGTACAACTGTGGTAACAAACTAGGCTTCTTACAAGCCCAGGTAGAACTCGGCTTAAAGCATCCCGACATTGGGCCGGAATTCAAAAAGTACCTGAAGACCATTTGCAAATAATATGACGAAATTTTTTAAACCGTTCGCGATGCTCATGATGGTGGCGACGCTGGTCACCACCGGCCAAGGTTGCTTCAAAGGATCGACCGCCGTCCAACAGGAAAAAGTCGAGCTGGAATACTGGCGTGTGTTTGATGATGAAGACACAATGCGCAGTATCATCACCGCTTACCGCGCCGCTCACCCGAACGTGAAAATCACCTACAAAAAATTACGTTTTGATGAGTACGAAGAAGAGCTTGTGCGCGCATTAGCCGAAGGCCGTGGTCCAGACATGTTTAGCGTGCACAATACCTGGCTACCCGCCTACCAAGATTTGATGATGCCACTGCCTAGCGAAGTGACTGTGACCGAGCAAGAAACTCAGGGCACACTGCGCAAAGAGGTGGTGGTCGTCTCCAAAGTCAAACCAACGATGTCGATTCGCGAACTGAAATCCAGTTTCGTGGAACAGGTGCCGTTTGATGTGATTCTTCCTTATCAACCAGATCCGGACATCGCCGCTCAAGATAAAATCTACGGCTTCCCACTTTCCGTTGATTCCATGGCCCTCTTTTACAACAAGGATCTCCTCAGCGCCGCTGGCATTGCCACCCCACCGGCCGATTGGACCGAATTCTTGGCTGATGTCGAGAAGCTCACCCAGTACGATGACGGGGGCAACATTGTGCAATCTGGTGCCGCCCTGGGCACAGCCGAAAACGTGGAACGCGCCACCGATATTCTCTCGCTCCTCATGATCCAAAACGGTACGCAGATGGTTGATGATCAGGGGCGCGTGGCTTTCAACCTGATTCCCGATGGCACGCCGGAAGATGTCTTCCCAGGGCTGGATGCTGTGGAGTTCTACACTGATTTTTCCGACCCAACCAAAAAGGCTTACACCTGGAACACCTCAATGCCGAGTTCTTTCGAAGCTTTTACCACCGGCAAAACCGCTTTCTTCTTTGGCTACAGCTATCACCTGCCACTGATCCGCACCGCGGCACCGAAACTGAACTTCGCCGTGTCCGGCATGCCTCAGATCGCCGGCGGCAAGACCGCCAACTTCGCTAACTACTGGGTGGAAGGCGTTTCCAAAGATACCGAAGCTAGTGATTGGGCCTGGGATTTCCTAGCCTACGCTGCCAGCCAAGAACAGGTTAGTTCTTACCTCGCGGCCGCGGGCAAGCCAACGGCTCTACGCAACCTAATCAACACGCAATTAGAAAGCGAAGACTTGAACGCCTTTGCCAGCCAGGTACTCACGGCCGAAAGCTGGTACCACGGGCTAGATGCTGCCGCTCTCGATGAAGCGTTTAAAGAATTGATTACCGCCGTGGCTGCCAACCCTGAAAAACCAGAAAAGGTAGTGGCCGCCACAGCGAAAAAGGGCTCACAAACATATTAAACAGGCGCCACCGCCGTAGGGGCAACCCCATGTGGTTGCCCTTTGTTTTTGCCAGAAAAAAAAGGGGGGCCGGTGCCAAACGAGATTTCTCTCGAATGACACCGACCCCACGCTGCCTACTTGCGCTTGGCCTGGCGACGCTTCGCGTCGGCCTGGACTTCCGCATCCGTCTTCCAGCCGCCACAGACGTGGTCCTGCGGGTAGACTTCGCAGTAGCCCTGGCTACCACGCGGGTAGTTCTCCGGGCCCGCCGCGCCGACCAGCTCGCCGAACTCCTGCTGCACACCCTTGTGGGCGAACTGCAGGTTCCGACCGCCGAGCAGCGAGTTGACCACGCCGCCGCAGCCGAGCAGCAGCCCGATGGCCACCAGCCCGCCCAGGAGCACGCCCATGGCCCGCTTGTTGAGGCGGATCCGATCGTCCCAGGTGTACAGGTAGTGGAACCGGCGGCCCCACTCGACGGTCAGACCGATCATCACGATGGCCATCATGGCCAGGTAACGATCGGCGTGCCCGCCCTGGACCATCACATCGCCCATCATCGAGAGGAAGCTCGCGATGAGGAAGATGATGCTGGCGGCGATCGACATGGCCAGTGTCGCCCTGCGGATGCCATCTCCGGGCTTCGGTGCTTCCGCCTTGGCCTCTTCGGCCGAGATCGGCGGTACCAGGTCCCACTTACGGGCCCAGTGCACGGCCGTGCTGGCGAGCCAGGTGCCGAAACCGGCATTCTTGCCCGGAATCCAGCCCTGCAACAGCGCCTTCACCTTGCCGAACATGCCGTCGAAGGTCGCCGCCGTGGCCAAGACCACGAACGCCACGCACCACCCCACGAACAGGAAGTGCATGGGAAACACGTCCAACGGCCAGACCACGATGCTGTAGGCCGCCGAGAGGAGCAAGATCGCCCCGACATCGAACAGCCCCATCGTGACGTTGATGATGAACAGCGTGATGAGCGCTGCCACCGCCCAGGTCCCGACGTAGCTGACCAAGTACACGAGGACGATGGCGCCCAGGATGTACAGCGGCTTACGGCTGATCAAATGCTTCACCAGCCAGTTGCGCTGGGTGGCGGTGATGCGGTCGTCGACGAAATCGACGGCCCGCGCCAGCCCTTCCCAGATGTCGTTCACGTCGCGCTCGGCGATCAGCTTGATGTGCTCGATGTACCCACCGAAGTGAGAGACCATCATGAGCACCGCGTCGCGGTCGGCCGTCGCCGGATCGGTGCCAGCGGCGTGAGCCGCCATCATCGCCCGGTGGTGCTCATCGAACTCCAGCTTTTCGTCCACCGAGACCGGAGGCAACAGGCTCAGCGCCTTGGGGGTCTTGGGCAGACCCTTGCGGTGCATCAGCGCCAGGTGCCAGTACTTGGTGGGCTGGTTGATGAGCTCGAGACCGCGCAGCTCCATGATCGCTCCGAAGACGGCCAGGGCCCGTTCGATGGAGCGGTCACCGGCCCGGTCGGCCAGCAGCGTGTCCACGATGCTGGGCCCTTCGGCCGGCTTGTCGCTGGCGGACTTGACCGTCACGACGTTCCCGGTGATCGACCAGCACTTGGGGCACGGAGCCCGGTGCGGGTAGAGCGTGAACATCACTTCCGGCTTGCCGTGCGGGTCGCCCGCCTTGTGAGCCTCGGTGCACTCGGAACAGTTGGCCCGGTGGATGAACCCACCGTCCGTCCGGCTGACCCAGGCCGCACCCTCGGCGATCTTGGTCGCGTTGAGGATGGCGCCCTTGGCACTGCCGTCGAGCTTGGCGAACAGGGCTTCGCGCAGGGCCGCGGCGTCGACGTTGGTCCCGTCGATCCCGCTGTCCACGCCCTCGAGCAGTTCCGGCACGGCCCAGCTGGAGAGCCCGGCGAACCGCGGGTCCGTCCGGATGATCCCGGCGAGCGCCAGGAGCACCGGCTTACGGATTGCCTCGGGCACGCAGGCCACGAGCGCCACCGCGAACGTGAGAACCGACTTGGGGTTCTTCATGTCCTCGGGGGTGAGCCCCGCGTCGACGATGGCCTGGCGGACCTTGTCGTCCACCTGATTGGCCACGATGCCGTGCAGGCCACCGCGAACCGCCGTCTTCCAGTTGCTAAACTTGTTGTTGGACGCCATTTGAAAACTCCGAAAGCCTGAATTATAGCCCCAGGCAGGGGATTTGTAGAGACGTTGAAGGAACAATCTGACCAAGCAGAATAGCATAAAAATGCCTTTTTGTCAAGCAAAAGTTGGCAAAACAAAAGAACGGCCAAACGGCCGTTCTTTTGGCTTGTTTTAGAGCAATTAACCCGACAAACCAGCGTCTTGCAGGGCGGTGATAACGAAGCTGGAAATGCTGTAAGCAGCCAAGATGATGATCAAACCGATCACAGCGCGGATCA
>CAZCLT010000004.1:9444-13076 GCA_964499655.1 uncultured Gammaproteobacteria bacterium
TAGTTCTTAGCTAGTTCAACCTTCTTTTCATCGCCACCGGCCGTCATCCACAGGAAACCAGCGTACAAGACCAGAACCAGGAAGATAATACCGAGCAGGGTCAAGAAAACACTGATCAGCGTGCCAATCACATCGGTCAAATCAGCCGTGGAAAGTTCGGCCGTACCACCAACTTCTTCTAAACCAGAACCAACATCAGCTTGCGCATGCACGGGCAAAGCACGCATAAATGGCAGACAAATCAGCGCTGGCACGACGAGGAGCTTGAGCATGTTCTTCATACTTGGGGTGAAGATTAAAAATTTACTTTTAGACTAACCGGCCAGGCCGGCTGTTATGAGAGATTGTACCACGAAGTTACTGATGCTGTAAGCGGCCAAGAGGATAACTAGCCCGACCGTGGCCCGGATCATTACATCTTTAGCTTTTTCCACCTGTTTTTCGTTGCCGCCGGCCGTCATCCAGAGGTAACCAGCGTACAAAACTAGAACCAGGAAGATGATGCCTAAAATCGAGATCAGGATTGAAATAACCGAACCGATAATATAATAAATATTACCCTGGAGCGCATCAGCCGACCCGTAAACCGCTTCCCCGGCGTTATCTAGTTCACCGGTGTAATCCGGTTGAGCTAAAACCGAAAAGGGTGTGAGAAGACTGATTGGGGTGATTAGAGCGATGAGTGATAAGAAAACTTTGCGCATACTTAGGTGATGGCACCGAAAACAAAATTGGTGACGGCATAGGCCGAAAGAACCAGGACCAAGCCGATCACGGCGGCCGATAGAACTTCCTTCGCCTTGCCGACCTGCTTCTCTTCACCTCTGGCCGTCATCCACAGAAATCCAGCATAAACAACTAAGACCAGAAAAATTACACCGAGCATGGCCAATACCGGCGTAATAATGTAGGTACCGATAAAAGTGCCGATGGTCATTTCCCCGAGCGAGCCGAAGACTTCGTCACCAGTGCTAGTGAGCCCGGTATCGCCAGTCGTTACTTGAGCCAATAGGAATTCCCGCATAATGAAAGGCCTGAAGTCGCCTTCAAGCCAATCATCATCAGAGAAAATTACTGGGTAGCGGTGATAAGCGAAGCTACGACGAAGCTGGTGATAGCGTAGGCTGAAAGGATGATGGCCAAACCGATCACGCCGGCGAGCAGCAAACGCTTGGCTTCTTCAACCTTTTCATCGTTACCACTGGCCGTCATCCACTTGAAGCCACCCATCAAAACGATCACGACGGCGACTACACCCAGAAAGCCCAGGACCACGCGGATCAAACCAGCGATCGAATCCTTCAAATCAGCCTGGCCCAAACCGGCGGTTTCGCCAAAGCTGGAATCGAGAATATCTTCGGTTTCAAGCTGCTGAGCGTGAACGACCGGCGCGGTAATAACCTGCGAAGCGGCCACGGCGGTTAGAGCCAAAGCGGCACCTAGACCGATCGAGAGGAAAGTTCTGGCTAGCGTGTGAAGCATAGGAGAATGATTAATGGTTATTGATTATTTTAGGTACCGCTGGCTGACCCAGTCAGTACGGCGTTGAAAATGGCGGTAACCAGCATGTATGAAGAGGCGATCATGATGATGCCGAGCGTTGACCAGATAAAGATGTCCTTGCCGCGCTGGATGCGCTTAGGGTCGCCCATCGAAGTGAGCCAGAGAATACCGCCGTAAAGGAACATGAGGAGCGCCACCGAACCAGAGAACGAGAGCGCGCCCTGCATGATCTGGGCGATGATCAGGCGAATATCGGTTTGGCCTAGCGGGTTGGTGAGCGTGGTTTGAGCGCCAACTAGGCTCGGAAAGGCGCCTAGGGCAAAGACCAACAAGAATAAAGACAACTTTTTCATACGGAAATTATATCACGGACGAGTGGACGTTGCAGGCAATATCCCTACTGGGTCTGGATAACGCCCTCGGCCCCCTCGCCGATCACGTCTTCCAGCTGTTGATCGTTGGTCGGCGCTTCGCCGGTTTTTAGGATTGAGATAAGTAAGGTCACCCCAGCGTACGCACCCAAAATGATAATCAAACCGATCACCGCGCCGATCATCGCGTCCTTGCCGTGCTGAACCACTTCAGATTTGCCGCGCGCTGTGATCCAGAGCATGCCGCCGTAAAAGAAAATCAGCAAAATAATTGAGCCGCTTATGCCCAGCACGAAAATTCCAATGTTAACTACAAACTGCAAGATGTCATCAAGCGTGCAATTGCCCTCGTCACGGCAATCGCAAGCGGCCGTGGCACTATCGCAAATACCAGCAAAAATAATCCCTTGATCTTGAATGTCTTGATATTGCTCTTCAACGGTTTGGGCGTTAACGGCCGGCGCGAATAGCAAAAAGCTACCCAGAACAGTGGCAAAAAATAATCGAAGCTGACGCATAATTAAATCAATTATAACACACCAAAATCAAAGGGCAGGTCACAGACCTGCCCCTACGGCACAGGGCAACCACATGGGGTTGCCCCTACATCATCCGTTTCTTGAACTCATCGACGAACGGAATCGCTGACGGTTGAACCTTGTTTAACATCGCCAGGTAATACGACAAATAACTACCGAATTGCAAAACTTCACCGCACTCTTCCAATAAACTGCCGCCACCGGCCTGGTAATCGATCACCGTTAATCCCTGGCGCTCAAACAAATCAGCCGTGATTGCAAAACGCTTTTGAATTCGCTGGTGATAAAGCTCGGAGCGAAGCATCAACGCCACCGTGGCGGAGATATTTTTCTTCGGGAAAGTCAACCCTTCGAGCAGGTGATGGTTAATTTCTGGTATGGCTACCGGTACCGCCAACTGTTTGGCTGTTTCGTTGATTTGATTAGCTAGAACGTGCCCATTGCCTGCCAGATGTTCGGCGCCGACGATGATGACCGATCGACCGGTCAGTGAGCGTGCTACTTTTTTCGCTGGATTACTCTTTTCTGAAACATCAACGGCACTCGAATCGATCACTTCACCCATTGCTCGGATCATCGCGCCGATGGCCGAATCGGCAATCTTCAATAACCCGGCCCGCTCTAAAATTCCGACCACGCCCAACATCGAAAAACCAACACCCAACCGAGGCTGTTTAGCTAAATCGCCGGGATTAAAAATGTAAGCTGGCACTTTTTGCTTCTTAGCCCAATTAGCGAGCGTGCCGCCAGTGGCGATAACCACAATTTTGGCGCGCCGCGCCTTAGCCACCTGTGCCGCGGCCAGCACTTCTTCGGTCGTGCCGGAAAAGCTCGAAAGAATCACCAACGTTTTTGGGCCAACATAAGCCGGCAAATCGTAACCATGCACGATTTCTAGTGGTGCCTTCAAGGCAGAGAAAAAGACGCTACGGATCATGTCCGTGCCCAAGGCCGACCCTCCCATACCCGCTAAAACCACATTCTGACTCAATCGGTAGCTGGCCGGCAATTTCAGATCCCGAGTATCGTGCCAAGCCAGGCTGACCTGTTCGGGCAGATGATCCAAACCGTACATGATGTCGGTAGTATCGTATTTGGTGTAGGTGGCTGGTAGATCAAGCATATTTTTCTCTGGTTTTAATCGCGTTGGTGATGGCTTGGCGCTGCTTCACGTCGCCAATGAGTGCGGCACCGACCGTTCTTCCACCGCGATTGAAGG
>CAZCLT010000004.1:13086-15569 GCA_964499655.1 uncultured Gammaproteobacteria bacterium
GTTCTCACTATCGATGACGTGTTGAATCACTTCGTCAGCGTGTTCACGATTGACATCGCCGATCATGACGATCTCTTTGCCGAGCAAATTAGTGGCGTAAGAAGAAACTAATTCAAACTTGGTGCGCGTGCCGGCCATCGTTTTTCCAACGGCTCGACCCTGCATCTGAGCATTCATCCAGTTGCCAATCACGTATTGCCGATCAGTGATCGCATCGAAAACTTCGGCGCAATCACCCGCAGTATACACGTCGGGTAAGTTTGTTTCGAGAAATTCATTGGCCTTCACACCGGCACCGACCTCTAAGCCCGCCTCGCGCAACCAAGTCGTGTCAGTTTCTAACCCAATACCCACACCCAGCAAGGCGCAAGACAATTCGGTACCGCTCTGTAATTTTACGCCTTGAATTTCCGTGCCGCCCGTCAATGATTCAATCGCGTCATTAATAAACAGCTCCACGTTATGAGAAACGGCGTGCGCCGAGAGAACGTTCTGCGAAGCGGGCGATAAAACGCGTGAAAAAAAGCCGCCGCCACGCATCACCACCGAAGTCGGGATCGCAAAATGAGCAAAAATATTGATGTACTCTAGGCCAATAAAGCCGCCGCCGTAAACCACGCCTTTTTGCTCACTGGTCGGCCTCTTTTTGACTTCGCGCAGCAAATCGAGCATCAAATCAGCGTCGGAAAGCGTACGAAAATAGGAAACGCCACGCAGATCGGAATCCAGCAAACGCACCTCCCCGCCAGTCACGATCAACAATTTATCGAACGGCAATTCTCGCTCTTCGCTCGTGCGGACAAACTTATTCGTGACGTCGATTTCGAGGGCAGTGACACCAGGTTGCCAATCGATATTTTTTTCCGCGTACCACTCTTCTTTTTTTAGAAAAACCTTTTCACGTACCACC
Organism: uncultured Gammaproteobacteria bacterium; assembly: GCA_964499655.1. Lineage (GTDB taxonomy): Bacteria > Patescibacteriota > Patescibacteriia > UBA9934 > UBA9934 > CAYPRR01. The sequence continues at coordinate 13,997 of CAZCLT010000004.1, forward strand.
TTGCCCTTAATGTAGTGTGGTAGTAACACTCGCGAATAAAGCGGAAAGTTTTCCGCGTCTAGGATCGTAATTTCACCGCTCGCGTCGAGTTTCCGAATTTCTTCGGCCGCGTTCACGCCAGCAATCCCACCACCGATGATAATGTATTTCATAATTCCACAGGGCAACCACATGGGTTGCCCCTACATTTCGGGATACAGCTGAACACCGGCTTCATCAAAAATAAAAATCGCCAAAGTTGGGCAGGATTGCGCTGCTAAAATAATATTTTCTTTTTCCGCTTCGGTCACTTCGATATCGCGTTCGTAAGTTGGCCCACCGGGCGCTTCCCCATGATCGACAACATCGGCTTTGTTATCGGCATTCAATTGAAAAGTGGCGGGATCGATGGTGACACAGCTAGCCGCGCCAATACACAAGTCAGGATCAACTTTGATTTTGAGTTTCATAACGCGATCATTTTAACCGAAATACTTCTCTCTGTAAAACCGGATTAAATCTTCCACGGCTGGTAAAACGCCCGGATTACCCACGCCGACTTTGGTTTTAGTCTGCACCGCTTCGAGGGTGAGCGCGCCGTCGAGCACCGCCTCTTCGATGTCGCGATCGGTCACCTTGGCCACGGGGTCGATCACCCGCGCGGCTTCGACCTGAATTTTGTCGAACTGATCAGTTCGACGGTAATAGTCGTTGATCGCGTCGCGCAAAGCCTTATCGCAAAGCACCGAGCAATGAAACTTGCGCTGCGGCAGGCCGCCTAAGCGATCCATAATATCCTGCGGCTTGAGCGCCCGCGCTTGTTCGAGGGTTAATCCCCCGTTTTCCGTAACCATCACCGACGCCATCGAAGTCGAGGCGATCGCTGAACCACAACCAAAAGTTTTCCACTTAAAATCCGTGATCCGACCGGTGGCAGAATCAATATTTAGCCAAACACGCAACTCATCGCCACACGCTGGCGAACCGATTTTGCCCATGGCGTTAAATTCCCCGTCCGCTGGGTCGCGATCCAAAAAATTCTGCGGATTAAAAAAATGATCTTTAACCGTTTCGGTATAAAACCAAGATTGTTTTTTATCGTGGGAAATAACGTCGCCCATAGAAATAGGTAAATCCAATTAAATAGGTCTTAGAGGTCCAATATGACCTATGAAAAATACTTGGGATCTACATTAACCGGACTGATCGCCCGCAATTTTTCGACCAAAGGCGGCAACACTTCGAGCACATAATCCAAATCTTCTTTCGTCGTTCCCCGCCCAAGCGTAAAACGTAGGCTACCATGCGCCACTTCATAAGGCAGTCCGAGCGCCAAGATCACATGGCTCGGGTCGAGTGTGGCGCTGGTGCAGGCCGAGCCCGTGGAGGCATAAACGCCCTTAGCGTCCAGGTAAAGCAGAAGCGCCTCACCTTCGATGTCCATCACGGAAATGTTGATGTTATTGGCTAAACGCTGGGTTGGATGACCGTTGAGCCGAGTCTTGGGGATTGATTGGAGAATGCCCTCGATCAGGTAATCACGCAGAGGCGCCAGCCGCGCCGTCAGCTCTTCGCGCTCCTGATTAGCGATGGT
>CAZCLT010000004.1:15579-27522 GCA_964499655.1 uncultured Gammaproteobacteria bacterium
CCTCACCAAAGCCGACGATGCCCGCTACGTTTTCCGTGCCCGGACGCAACCCTTTTTCTTGCGCGCCACCAAACATCAGCGGCGAGATTTTAATTCCTCGTCGAGCGTAGAGTGCGCCAACGCCTTTCGGACCGTAAATTTTCGACGAGTTCACCGTCAGTAAATCAACGTTCAATTTTTGCACGTCAACTTCGAGCGCGCCCACGGCTTGGCAAGCATCGGTGTGAAAAAATGGATAAATTGATTTTCGTGCTTCGCGATTCTTGCGAATCAATGAACCGATTTCGCGCACCGGCGCGATGGTGCCGATTTCGTTGTTGGCCAGCATGATGGTGACCAGTGTGGTGTCTGGTCGAATGGCCGCGACGACCTCGGCTGGGTCGACTAATCCCTGACCATCAACGGCTATATACGTCACTTCAAAACCCTCCTTCTTCACCAGGTGTTCGAGTGCTTCCAAAACCGAAGGGTGCTCCGTGCGCGCCGAAATCAAATGCTTACCAACGCTAGCGTGCGCTCGAGCAATCCCAAGCACGGCCAAATTGTTCGCCTCGCTCCCACCCGAGGTAAAAATCACCTCATCGGCCCGGGCCCCAATCACCTTGGCCACTTGGGCGCGAGCCGCTTCGATCGCATCCTTAGCTGTTTTGCCTGGCCGGTGGAAGGAAGATGGATTTCCAAAATCACCCTGCAAAAAAGGCTGCATCACGGCAAAAACCCGTGAATCCACGGGGGTAGTAGCCGCATTGTCCAAATAAATTTCAGGCATAACTTGAAAGCCCAAAATAGCGCCTTTTACCAAAAATGACAACCCTTAGCGTTGTCATTACTTGGATTTGCGGCGTAGTGGCAATTTAACGGTGAAAGTCGTCCCCTTCCCGAGTTCGGAAGCTACGCTGATCGTACCGTGGTGAAGATTAACAATCTTTTGCGAAATGTAGAGACCTAACCCTTGGCCGTCGGTATAGGACAAAATTCCGTTCTTCGAGCGATAGAATTTTTCGAACACGCGATCGAGTTCTTTAGCTGGGATACCAATGCCGGTGTCGGAAACAGAGATGATCGCATTGTTGCCGTCACGTTTGACGATAAAAGTCACGGTGCCACCACGACCCGTGTACAACAAAGCATTGGATAACAAACTCTCGATGACAATTAGCAAATTACGCTTATCGGCGGAAATCGTGATCGGATCCATCACTATTTTTAACTTAATTTCACGATTCTTGGCGTCCGCGGAAGTTTGGTTGAGTAAATCTTTAAACGCTTCCTTAAGGTCAAAATTTGAGAACGTTAGCTTGAGCTTATCGCTTTCCAAATCTAGCACGCTCAAAATTTTGTCGAGTGTCGTGATTAAGAACAAAGTTCGATTATGCGAATCAGCAAGCGCTTCGCGATGCTCTTTTTTGATCTTGAGGTTGGCTTCTAGCGTAGTTTCCAAATTCCAACGGATGGCCGAAAGCGGCGTGCGGAAACGATGGCTAACGACATCGACGAACTCGGATTTTGATTTGTCGGCTTTGATCAGTTGTTCGTTTAATTCTTCGATAGCTGCGAACTTGGAAGCATTTTCTAGGGCCGGCGAAATAGCAAAACGCGCCAAGTTGAGGAAGGTAATGTCGCGCGATCGCAAGGATTTATCAAAACGGCGCTTACCGAACATCAACAAACCAACCAAGCGACCATCCACGGTAAAGGGAATCAATTGTTGAACACCAGTCACGTACATCGTATCGAGCCACTTTGATTCCTTTGGCAAGCGCTTTGTTTCGAATTGTTTGCGCCATTCTAATTCCCCAATTTCCAAAATTTCAAAACGTGACTGGCGTGCCACGTTAGCCAACTCCGCCACCTGCTGTTTGATGGATGGCGAGAACCCCTTGATGCGCTGATCAATCACCTGCAACGATCCATACTTGAAAAGTACAATCCCGATTTCTTCAGTCGAGAAGTAAGTCGAGAACTTGGATAACAACATTTCTAAAATTTGATCAACGTTCGTATAGCCGCGCACCACATCAACCAGTTCTTTCATGGCAATCTGCGGGTCGTATGAACCGTGGTTTACGATTCTGTTGACTAATTTATTGATGTTATGAACGATCGGCTCAAAACTCAACGCGATAAACAAGGCCACCAAAATAAAGGCATAGTCCTGCGAAATCAGTCCGGCCACGAACATATATATCGTCGCCAAAACCCAAAGGACGACGGTGCCTACGGCCGTCAGCGCCACGCTCTTACCAAAAATCCACTTCATGTCGAGAATTCGATACTGCAAAATGGCGTTCGCCATGAAGGCGATTAGGAAGATCGTAAACAACGGGCCAAGGTTATTCCATCGGAAATCGCCAAAAAACATCGGCAATAAAATCTGGGTCATCAGCATGGGCACCAAAAACAAGCCAAAGCCCCAAACTAGTTGTCGCAAACGCAAACGATTAACACCGCGAGCGTAAAATGACCGGATGATCAGTAAAATAAAGGTCAAAATCAAGAGCGGTGTGTAGTGCAGGGTCCACCAACCAAATAAAGTCATGTTCAAGTCGCCAGTGATATGACCGTCGACGATTTTGATGAACGAAAGATAAGACGGCCAAAGCGGAATGGAAAAGGCGAACGCGCCCAACAGCGAATTGAGGACAATCCAAGGGCGGTAATGCCGCATGGGCGTTGGAAACAAGCTAACAAAAATCGCCAATCCCACGGCGATTAAAGTAACGAAAGAAAAGGCCAACCGGCCAGGAACAATTGCTGGACCGACTTGCGAGAGGAGTAGAAAAATCGTTAGGTTCCAACCAAAAATGCCAAAGGCGATCAGCGCGAAGGCTTGAAAAATGTGGCTGCGTGGATTTTTAAACAAAACATAAGGACCCATCACGGCACTGATGATGGTAATGAAAAGCCCGGCGATAATAATAAAGACGTTCATATCCTCCTGAACCGCTCAATTATAACACGACCAAATAAAAGAGCGCGCGATCTTTCGATCAACGCGCAGTGAGCCTAGTGGCTAGCCCTGACGGGCGACGATGCCTTCGAAGGAACGTGGCTGATCACGCAATTGATGCGCCACATGACGCGACCAAGGGTAGTCGCCCGCGGCATCGGACGGCACGCGCAGCAGGCAAACCACCACTTCGGCTCCGTGGTAGAGGTGAGGCCCTGGTGGCCCAAACTCGACGAACGGCCAGTCGTGGCGGATGAACGACCACTTCTTGGTGCGCAGAGCGTTGATCCACCATCTGCGACCATCACGCCGCAAGGCTTCGAGACCGCAGCTGAACAGCTGCATCGAAGCTTGAAGCCGGTGGCCCGAGGGCACATCGACCAATCGCGAGATCCAGCGACTGGCTTCGGCCGTCTCTGCCGGGTTGATCGGGATCGACGGATAGTCGGGGTGCTGTGCCGGAAGGGCAAACGGCACGCCAGAGAACGTTACGCCCGGCTGACCCAAGGCAAAGCTGTGATCGCAGCGCATGAAGCGCAGTGTCCCGATGACCTCTGGCTCGCGCCCTGGCACTTCCAGCGTCTGGATGAGGTGTATGGCGGTTGCATCGTGCTGGTCCCACTCTTCGCGACGACGGCGATACGGCTCCGGCACTTCGCTTTCCGGAATTTCCCGGAGATTTTCCACGTAGGTGCGGTATCGCAACCGACTGATGTCCGTGAATTCCTGATCAGTCTGCGCGACGCCGACCGTCAGGGTCACCCCTTCCTCGTGCCAACGGCTCAACTCGATCATGACTGCCTCGAATTCTTAAGGTGAGAGAACATGAATCAGCCAGATTATAACATCAAATAAAATTCGCCGCTCCCAGGAGCCTGGAAACGGCGACGTTCTAGTAGGCGATGGCCCGCACGGTGACGTTCACCCCAGCGTAAGCGCTGGAATTCACGTAATCGATCCGGAACCCGGCGGTGGTGAGCAACCGCATCAATTCGAGCGGCTCGAGAAAGTGCAAGCGTCGTTCCTTAGCCTGCGTGGCGATGTGCTGGTTCATACAGCGGACAACATCACGCGCCCAAATGATCTGGGTATCGGCCATGATCTCGTCCGGCTTGGCGGCTTCAGCCAGCCACCCGGCATGAGCATCGAACACTGCTTGCGGTTCGGGCCGGCAGGCATTGCTGATCACCAGCACGCCCTTGGGCTTGAGCAGTCCGCGCACTTGGCGCAGGTACTTGGCCGGATCCGCCAAGGCGTAGAGCACGTTGACAGAGATCACAGCGTCGGCGGAGAGCGTAAGACGACTTGGCCAATCTTCATTCAAGTCCGTCTGGTAGATGGCGATCTGAGGGGTCGCCAGTTGGCCAGCCAATTTCTTCATCGCGATCTCAATGGCTGCCTCTAAACGCTCCAGACCAATCACTGATCCAACCCGGCGTTCAATGAGCAGACATTTGAGCACATTGCCCGTACCGCAACCGGTTTCGAGCACCATCGAGTGGTGCAAGTTCTCTGGTAGCAGCCCAACCACTTCATCCAGCAACAGCTGGTAGGGATGCAGTGTCGCCACCCCCAAATCGTAAACCTGCATGTAGATGTCCCAGAACCGATCATCGAGCACCATGAGAACCTCCGAAGGAACTGGAGGGAGGTTACCACAGGACTAATTAATTTCCAAAAACCGCTTCGATGTTGTTGCCATCTAAATCGTAAACAAAGGCGCCGTAATAGTTGGCGTGATATTCAAGTCTGAAACCGGGCGCGCCATTATCTGTGCCGCCGGCTTGGAGGGCGGCGTTGTAAAATTCTTTGACTTGATCTTGACTATCAGCCTTAAAAGCAACGTGACATTTAGAAACTTTACCTTCCCCATCGGCGATCCAGAACATCGGTCGATCAGTGCCGAAGCCATAATAGCCTTCGCCCTCGAAAACGCACTTGATACTCAGCGGCGCGAGAGCTTGAAGATAAAACTCCTTGGATTTCTGGACGTCAACGACGGAGAGAGTGATGTGATCGAACACAACGATTTGTAATTATTTCTTTAATTGCTCGATTTCGATTAGCTGATTAACGCGATCGACAAACGCTTGATGGTCTTCGGGGCCTGGTTTCCAAAACTCAACTTCAATCCATCCAGGTTGGTCGCCCTGCAGAAAAGCACCGGCCTGACGGGATAATTCAGCATCACTTGCTCTTATCTTGCCCGTCACCACACTTCGCACAATCGCGGCAACCTCCTGCGAAGCTGGATAGATAGCCAAGGCTGGCAAACCTGCGGCTGAAGTCCCGACTCGTAGTGGTTCTTTGGGCCACTTTTCAACCGCTACCCCCTCTGATCTTACTTCTCCCATATAAACATATTAATGCTTCGAATTTTACCATAACTAAAGCTTATGGTCAGGATATTCACAGAACCTGAGAAAATCTTATCGGGTGCGGTAAATCCTCGCCGACTCTCCTAGAGTCTCGAGCGAAACCTCGTGGATAAACATCGCCTCACGGTTGTGAGCCAACCACTTACCAGTGCCGAGCACTGGTAAAACGATTTGCGAGTGGCCGATGAGGGTGTCGGCTGAGCCGTCGGGGTTAACCATCACGCCTGCAGCGTTGCAATAGACCAGCGCTGCGTTGGCTTCGACGGCGCGAGTGAGGCACATGGCGTCGAGGAGTTGAGATTCGGAGTGAGGGTTGCGAGCGGATAGTGGCTCGGCAATTTCTTGGTACCAATAACTGGGACAATAGATGATTTGGACATTTTGAGCACGCAGTCGTTCGAAGATCCCGGAAAACAGCATGTCCCAGCAGATGACGATCGCCGCCCGACCGTATTTGGTCTCGAAAACCGGTGCCTCGGTGCCAGGCTTGAGGAACTTATATTCTGACGGATACAGATGATTTTTCCGATACGTACCAAGTACCTCGCCCGTAGCATCGACGTAATAGCTCGTGTTGTAATTTCCGTCCGCCGTGGCTTCCATCGTCGAACCGGTCACCACGTCGATTTGGTATCGAGCAGCCAGCTGACGCCAAACCGCAAGATTCGTCTGACCGCGATCGAGCTTGGAAAGATCGCCAAAAATCGAACCGGTCACGCAATCTTCCGGAAAGACAATGACTTGAGCGCCCTGCTTGGCTGCACGACGAATAAACCCCTCGATCCGCTGAAAATTAACATCACGTTGCTGATGAGTAATTTGGAATTGAGCGACGGCAATCTTGAAAGTCATATTTGAATCGTTATAAAATAAAAACCGCGCTAGAAAACGCGTCAATTAAAAACAAATCTACTGTTTGGGTGGGGTGAAGATGTCGGCGAAAACGACGAGGCGCGTGGTGTACTGGCCGGCGGCTTTGTCCCAGGCGCCGGAACAAGTAATCAAATTTAGATGAGCTAGCCCATCACTAGAAATAAAAACTTCCGATGCGTCGGCTGAGGCGGCAAAGGTTTTAGTTTCACGGACGATGAAGTAGACTTCGGCGCCAAGATCATCGACTACGGCAATTTGATCGCCTGGCTTCAGCTGGTCTAGATCAGCAAAAACGCCAGTCACGCCGCCATACCAATCCACATGACCAGCCAGCACGGCGCTGCCAACATTGCCAGGCCGGGCCCCCAAATTATACCAGCCGGCGTTCATCGGCTGCTTGGGCACATCCATCGAACCACTTGGCGTAATCCCCACTTGCTCAACTGCTGAGTCAACGCCGATGCCTTCGATCTTTAAGCGCACCGGCAAACCAATTTCTCGATTAGCTACTTCGGCCGCGCGTGAAGATGTAAGACCGCTTAAATTAATTGCCGGTAAATCATAATTAAAAATCCCGTACCAGAGCGGTGCGTTGAGCAGTGCCAGTCCGATTACCATGCCTTCTAGGGGCCTAACCTTTTTCATAATCTTTACCAAAGAGGAGCCGAACGATCAGCGTCCAGCTCCTCCAAAATTTATTTTGTGGTGATCCGACTAGACAACTGACTTTTTTCGCAGGAAGAGTGCCAACGCACCGCTTAAGAACAAACCTGCAGCGATCAGGCCCCAAACCATGGCTGGGTTCGTGGAAGCGAGACCGGTGGCTGGCAACGCTGGCGCGGCCGCAGCCACGACCACCGTCGCGATGGCGATATCGCGCACCGTTAGGCCGTTGGCCGTACCGCTAGCGATGGCGGTGTTGGTCGTGGTGGCAGAAAGACGGTGAGTACACGTGTAGGTCCAGGTCTCGGACACATCGAGCAAATCGTCGTTATTGCTGTCACCAGAGATGTAAGTCATTGGGCTGCACTTATCATCGACTAGAGTAACGTTGCTGAGCGAAACCGTTCCAGGGTTGGTGATCCGTTCGGTGTAGGTGACGTTGCCACCACCAGCCGAAAGCGCCAAGGGGCTAGGTACTTTGGTGACGTGAATCAGCGGCGGCACGATCGGTAAGCCAACGACCACGGTAGCACTGGCGATGTCGGTGGCCGATAGGCCATTAGCCCAACCAGTAGCCGTAACAATGTTGGTGTGTGTTTCGGTCAAGGTCGTTGTACAGCGGTAGGTCCAGGTTTCCGTTAGATCAAGCTGCGAATCGCCATCAGTATCGCCAGATGCTAGGACGATTGGGCTGCAAGTGTCGCCGACCATGGTGACGTCAGTGACTGGCACTGTGCCGATATTCTTGAGTATGTAGGTGTAGCGCACTGATCCAGGGCCATCGGGCAAGGCTAGCGGACTTGGAATTTTTACCACATCGATAAGTGGTGGTACGGGTGGCACGATCACCGGCGCGCCAATATCATTATTGGTCACGATACAGAACAACGTTTCGTCTTCGTTTAAGGTGAGGGTTCCGTCGGCAGCGCAATCACCAGAAAATGTCGTGGTGTAGCCAGTTGAGTTGGTTTCACTCACGGCGTAAGCCGTAGGATTGGCGGCAAAGGTGTTGGTAACGCCGGAAATAACGGCCGTATCGCTCACAAACAAATTAAAATCACTAATCACGCCAGTGCCGCCGTTATCGTTGGTCACCACTTTTGCAACGTTGATCATGCCCTGACCCGAGCTAGCTCCGCCGCCGCTCGAAGCGGCGGCACAGGTCGGGCCAGTGATGGAGGCACTGTCCATAGTTACTTCAGCGGTTGAAGCTAATGCGCGACCATCCAGACTAGAACCAGCAGCAAAAGTAATACTTGTGCTAGCTAAGATGTTACCAACGAACTCGCTACCAGCATCCAAAGTGGCCGTACTAACCACGCGCCACCAAACGTTACAAGCTAAACCGCCGCCCGTGAACACCACATCAGATGCAGCGCCGGTAATGATCAAATCGCTAGCAGATTTAAAAACCCAGACGCCTGAAGCGCCACCATTGAGGGTTAAGGTGCCGTTAGTTAGGTGGAAAGAGTCGGCACAATAAACACCTGGAGGCAAGATTTCGCCAGCCAGTTCCTTGAAGGCGCCGATGTACGTGGTGTCGCAGCCTTGACCAGCTAAGTTGCCGTAAGCCGTATCTTTATCGCCTTGAGCGGTAAGCGCTGCACCATCGGCATCGTGGATGGCGCCACCTAAAGTGACGGTGCCAAAGCCGGTGTAATGTGGTGGAGCACCAATACCAGGGCTGATACCCACATCGCCACTAACGGTGGTGGCACCCACATTGGTAACCTCTGAGCCGGCCAAGATTGAATAGTCGGCGGCCGTACCAAGGCTAGGCGAGGTGGCAGCGAACACAGGGGCTGGGCCGATCAGACTAAAAATAAACGAAAGCACCATGGCGCTTCCAAAGATTTTTATAAAATTTTTCATATAGTTACCAGCATCATATCACCTATTGCTGGAATACTGTGTATAACTACATCCCTTCGCAACCTCCGAAAGTGAAGGCAAAGCATTCCAAATTGCTGGCACCGGTTTTTAATTTGAGAGTTCCGCGATGGTAAGTCGAAGCATTAACCAGCCGGTACATTCTAGCTTCTTTGACCGTGACGGTGGCCCGGCCATCTTTGCCGATCTTCACGTCCTCACCAGCCATATCGGCGGGCAAAGGCAGACCATCGAAATCGATTTCGATCGTCGCTGGCGCGCCATCAATCGAGCGCATCACCAAATTAACGGAAAAAGCGCTGTATTTAAGAAGCAGATACTCGGTGGGTGCCGGTAAGGCGCGAGTGTGCGCTAACGAATCGTTAGTCACCGTCCAATGGCCGTGCAGGTAAACCAAATCTTCATCGTGCTCAGTTCCATTGTCAAAAGACGACTCTTGGCCCGGTTCGATGTGGGCGGCGTTGCCAAAGCGACCGCGGACAAAACCGAGATAGGTCTCGGGCGTGGTGCGGTAGCAAATCCCGCCACCGATCGAGGTGTCCGGTTTGACGGGCGGCAGTTTCTTGGCGCCAATCGCCGAAAGCGCCTGCTGAATTTCCATCTCCGTCTCAGCATAAGCCCCTTCGCCGACGTGATCGTAGACAATGTAACCCTTGTGATCGATTAGAAACTTCCGTGGCCACCAGCGATTAGCAAACAAATTCCAAACCTTAAAATCCGGGTCCAGCACCACCGGGTACTCAATTGCCTCGGTTTTAATCGCCTTCTCGACGTTCGTTTGGATTTTTTCGAATTCAAATTCCGGTGTGTGCACGCCGATAATCACCAAGCCTTGATCGGCGTATTTCTGGTGCCATTCGTTGAGGTGCGGCTGAGTGCGAATACAGTTCACGCAACTGTACGTCCAGAAATCAACAAGCACGACCTTGCCTTGCAGGCTGGCCATCGTTAGTGGTTTTGAATTCAGCCAAACAAGGCCCTGTGGGAGCTCCGGCGTCCGAACCCTCCCGAGCCGGTGCAAAAACATGGTAAAATTATAACATATGCAAATCTCGGATCATTATCTGCCGTACAGCAAAAAAACGCTGATCGTCGTCGCTAATTCAGAAATCGCTCGCCTGCTCATTGCCCAGGATCGAAATCTGGAAGAGTTAGAGGCTTTTGAGGTTTCCACCGAACTGCCAGAAACCCGTACGGCCAACTCAGCACCGCCCGATGTTGATGAAATGAAGCGTCACAGCCGCCTGGAACTCTACAAGGAAATTTCTGATCGGATGCAGGAATTGCTCAAAGAAGGAATTGAAGAAATTATCTTGTGCGCGCCCGAGGTGCATAAAAACGAACTCGCCGAAGCCATGCACACCGATGTGACCAATCACGTTAAAGAAGTGGTGCCAAAGAACCTGGCTTCGCTCGGCCTAGATCAGATCATCAGAATTCTGCAGGAGAATCGAACGGCATAATACACCTCCCGTCCCGAGAATGCGCCACCCCCTAGCCCCCTCCATAAATGGAGGGGGTAGTGCTTTTAATACGTTCGAGTACGACATCAATCTGATTTTTAACGTCAGAGTTAGTGACCCGCAAGACCTTATAACCACAATCTTCTAGGAAGCCCTGCCGCTCTTTATCATAATCGGAAATATCTTTCTGGTCGTGAATTCTTCCATCAACTTCAATGATTAACTTGTATTGGTCACAATAAAAATCAACAATATACGGCCCAACGCCATGCTGACGCCTGAACTTTAGACCGTCGAGCCGACGATTCTTCAAATACTTCCAAAGAATCATTTCTGTTTTAGTAGAATTGTTGCGTAATTCATTCTGAGCTTCTCGGAGATGAATTAATCCGCGAATACGAATACCGTCCAAGCGTCGCCGTTTGTACTCGGTCTCTCCCCCATTTATGGGGGAGGTAGAGGGGGCGCATTCCTCGGGATTCGATTCCTGCGTCAAATCGTCATTCATGTATTAATTCTAGCATCAAAAATCCCCCGCTTGAGGCGAGGGGTTTTTGATTGGGCCCGAGGTTGCTCGGGCAGATGGTCAGGGGGTGGTCTGGTCGGCGGGCGGTTCGGCCGGCTTCGATGTTTGCGTTTTGAGAACATCTCGTATGGAAACGAGGGATTGACCGACGATGGCCAGCATCATGATCACGCCCACGAATCCGACCGCGAGCGTAAGGTTCGACGCCTCCTTCACGGAGGCAAGCAAAGCAACACAGAAGCAGAAGGCGCTGAAAAAGACGTACATGAACTCTCCTAGTTCCCCAATTTCTTACTTGATTTTCGCCAAAAAGTCAAGCGCCTGACCCTTTTCAGCAACCTCCCCCTCGAGCTGGGCGTCACGGAGCTTATTCGCCAGTTCGCCGACTTTGGGGCCGGGTTTGGTGTGGGTGCTGACCATGATTTCGTCGCCGGTGAGGAGGGGCGGGATGCTTTCGCCCGGCGCCACATCGAGCCGCGCGTAAATATCGGCGCGACGTTGCCTAGCGGCCGCGAGGCGATCGGTGGGTAATTGATCGCGGAGCTGCGCGACCATGAAAATTTCGTCGGCGTGCGGTGTTAGGAAATATTTCTCGAATTCGTGAGCTGGCAGTGTCAGTGGGTCACGCGCCACGAATTCATCGGTGGCCGCGATCAAATCAACAAACAAACTTTTCGAGACGTAATTCGGATGATGCGAGCCGATGTTGCCGAAGACGAACTCATCATAAATTTTGGCTGCAGTCTTGGCGCCGAGCGGAGCGAAAATCGAAAACACACGAGCGGACAAATGCCCACCCACCAACAAACCGATGCTGACTGGTAAATTGTAAAGACCTGACCCCATTAATTCTTTCAGCGCGCCCGCCTCGCTCCACAGTTTCAACGTTTGATCAGCACTGGCGGCCACGGACTTCCCGAATTCTTTGCCAATAGTTTCACGCGGCACCACGAAATCGTTTTGGCGGCGCAGAACTTTGTCCATCAGAGATGCTTCCGATGCCCGGCGCTCATTGATCCGATGAATGTTTTGGATGATGGCCGTCCAAGTTTTTTCATCGATGGCAAACCCGAGTTGTACCGCAAAACGAATCGCTCGCAACATGCGCGACAAATCCTCACCAAACCGCACGACCAGTTAAACAACAGCACGGATCACGCCACAATCAATGTCTTTAAGCCCACCGAACAGAACAAAAAA
>CAZCLT010000005.1:0-3531 GCA_964499655.1 uncultured Gammaproteobacteria bacterium
ATTCGTTCCTGGTTTCGACGCTCGCCAAGCTTGGGCTCAATCAAAAAGAAACGGCCGATTTCATCGAGTTCTGGGAACCACGGATGCAATCCGCCGCTTACTACAAAATTGGTTTCCATGGCACGCAAGTGATGGATCAACTTGCGCCGCTGACGCTTTCGCAGCCAGCTGATACAACACTACGCATTCTCATGGATTATCAAGAACTCACAGCGCCGATCAAAGCTAACCCACCAATCTTGCCCGCCACACCAGTCCGCAAGGGATTCACGGTTATTGAGTGGGGAGGGGTGATTCGGTAGGCGAAATATTAACCGGGTATGTACAAAGGGGCCAACGATTTGGCCTTTTTGTATTTTAAAATGCATTTAGTCAACTTTGACATGTATATTTAAAACGTTAGACTAGTAACTGTAGCATTTGTTATGAAAATACTTGGTATTTTAGGCGGTCTGGGGCCAGAATCAACAGGAAATTTTTATTTAGAATTGATTAAGAAATTTCAGAGCGAATTTCGCCCGTCATTAAACCAGGAGTACCCACACATTATGATTAATAGCATCCCGGCTATTGATCTAATCAGTGTCAATGATGAAACGGATATATTGATATCTTATAAGCGGGGACTGAAAGAGCTAGAGTCTTGGGGTGCGGATATTATTATTATAGCGTGTAACAGCGCTTATAATTATTTTGATGAGCTCCAGGCCGAAGTTAATGTTCCGATCATTAACGCGAGACGAGAAGTGGCGAAATATTTAGATAAACATCAAATCAGAGGCGTACAAGTTTTGGCTTCACCTACATCAATAAGAAGTGGTTTATATAGATTTACTTCTGTCGAGTCTCTTGAAATCAGTAATCATGAGGTCGAAGCTCTCGGACACATTATTGAGAATTATAATCTTGGTAGGATTTGTGCAATGGATTTAGACTTCGTCCATGATTTAGCTTTACGAGCCATACAGAGGCGTTGTTTAATTATTTCTGGCTGCACCGAAATTTCTTCAATTTTATCTAAAACTGAGATTGATTATTTAGATCCGATGGGGTTGATGATTGACGCTATGATTAGTATCTGGAAAGTCGAAAGAGATTTTGAAATAAAATCTAGCACAATCCACGGATCGGGGATCTTTGCGCAGTTAGAGATTCCATCTCAATCGATTTTTTATCAAACACTAGAAAACAGAATTTCGGATGTTCCGGTCGCCAAATGGGCTCACTTAGATGGCAAATGGTTCGCGGATGATCAGGTCCTGAATTGGATTAATCATTCTTGCGACCCAAACTCTGAACTAATTTTGGTTGATGGTCGGCCGACACTTAGGTCACTCCATAATATTAAAACCGGTGAAGAAATCACTTGTGATTACAGCCAAACCGAAGTTGGAGGTACTCAGGTAAATTGTTCATGCGGCAGCGGTAATTGTCGGAAGACATTTAGTCGAATCGATTAGTTTGACAATCCTGGTAGTGTCTCGCCTGCGTCTGATTCGGTAGACTCAGTAACTACTGCTTCAATCGCTTTACCACCGAGTGAGATGACACTCGTCGGTGTGGCTGTGGCTGAGATGTAGAATTTGTCAGCAAAGTCACCCACGGCTGTCGGAATAAAAGTCACGGTCACAAAACAGGTAGCGCCTGCCTCGAGAAGATCGGGGCAGGTGTTTGTTTGGGTGAACGGGCCGGTGAGATCAACCGGGCTGGAGATTTTTAGTCCGGTGATTTTTTGACTGCCGATGTTTTTGACGGTGATTACCGCGTGGGCTGGCTTCGCTTCAGGTTCAGAACCCCCTCTATCTCCCCCTTCGGAAGGGGGAGTACCGGAAAGCGTGACCTCGCCGAAATTAATCGCCTTGGGCGAGACGAATAGCGCGGTGGACAGGCCGGTACCGGACAGCGGAATCACCTTTGGACTGTCGCCGGAGTTCGAGGCAACGGTGAGCGTTCCGGTCAAAGCGCCAGAAGTCGTCGGCGCAAAGCCAACAATCAAATAACAGAACTCGCCGCTCTCGAGCACCTCATCGCACCGGCTCGCCACGGAAAAATCACCCACAACTCCGATGTCGCTTAGCGACATCGTGCCGCCACCGACGTTCTTCACCTTGATCGCTTGATCATTACCAGTGCTTAGCACTGGTACTTCGCCAAAGGCGACAGCGGTCAGGGAAAATTCGGCCAGCGGTTCGGCGCTCACCGGTGCTTCAATCACGGTGATTTCCTCGGATTTACACCCTGATCCGACTAAGATTAGCGAAAAAATCACCAGCCAAAAGTTTTTCATAAGTGGCTGAATCTTATCCTTTATTGACATTTAATCAAAGCGTGTGCTGTGGATATACACAGTTTTACTTGGCGAATCCAATAGATGTGCTAAGATTCCCTTGTAAATTAAGAAACTTTAATCGATTGACCTATGTCTAGCCGATTGTCTAAGTCCGCGCTCATCGCCGCTATGTCCGAAAAGTGGGGTGTTTCCAAAAAGGAAGCTGGTGAGAAGTACGATGCTTTGGTCTCGCTGATCTACAGCGAAATCAAGCGCGCCGGCGAAATCATGCTCCCAGGCCTCGGCAAGATGGCCAAGAAGCACCGCGCCGCTCGCCAGGGCCGCAACCCAGCCACTGGTGAAACCATTCAGATCCCAGCCAAGACGGTGGTGAAATTCTCCGTCAACAAAGCAGCCAAGGACGCCTTGCTATAAGAGATCAGGACAGATCCTGAGACAGATCAAGACAGATACGGATCGGCACAGATATGCCGGTCCGTTTTGTTTTTGGAGTTGCGTGGTAAAATGAAAACCAGTAAGATCCAGACAAATTTTCGAGTGGGTATGAAGCGATGGTTTCTGATGATTTTTTTGGTGGGTTTAATTGGGGCTGGGGTTTGGTTTTTTGTTCACAAACCCACCGGGGTGGGCGAGCAAGAGGGGGCCATAAAGACCACTGATGACGTGATCGCTGAGGTACTTGCTGCTCGATCGGCGAGTCTAGGGCAAGGTGAGCCGGCGGATTTTGGTGCCGACGACGAAGTGATTGTGCTGTTGCTCGGACTCGATGCTCGCAAGGGCGATGAGCATCCGCACTGCGATGCCATCCACTTTTTCACGCTCAATCTAAAGGCGGGAACGATCAAGATCACCACCGTACCGCGTGGTACGTATGCTTACATCCCTGGCAAACATGCGCCGAGCGAATACTATCTTTCCAATTCGTGCGCTCTAGAAGGCATTGATTACGGCATCACCCAGATCGAAAAAGTCGCCGGCTTGAAGCATGATTACCTGGTTGAGGTCGGTTTTTCCCAGACGCTCGGAATTTTGCGTCTATTCGATCTACCAACCACCACCACCCTGCAATGGCTCCGGCATCGCCAGAGTTACGCCATCGGCGAACCACAGCGAGCACACAATCAAGCCGTCTACATGAAGGACATGATCGTGGCTCAGCTTCACCGCTTCCGAGATGAGATCACGTTGCCAATGGAATACATCATGTACAAAACCATTGATACTGATTTGGACTTTCCGAC
>CAZCLT010000005.1:3541-4711 GCA_964499655.1 uncultured Gammaproteobacteria bacterium
GCGGGGTTTGCGGCAAGCTTACGTGGATTCCAGGATTGATGAACATCCGGAGCTGATCACGCTGGAGATGAAGCCGTTTTTTCCGGTGGTTGATTATCACTTGGATACCGAAAATCCCGAAGCCCAGGTTCAAGCTTTGGTTGATTACCTCAAGCCGCATCTCAGTCATGAAGATTTGTCTCTGCGCAGCATGGAATCGATCCAAGCTGAGTTGATCGCGTACTTACTCGAACGAACTGAATCAGCGGAATCAATCGCTGATTTGGTCGAGAAGCAGCTCTGGCTGCAAATCGAAGACGAAGAAACCCGAGACGATCTACATGACCGCGTGGTCGAGAAATACGTGGCGGAACTGGCGGCGACCGATCATCAAGCGGCAGTGGATTATCTTTCGCAATATGTGTTGGAGCTTGAAACCTTGGAGCGTCCAGCAGATCGAGCCAAGGCATTGCTCGCTGATCTGATCGGAGAATAAAAAACCGCCTGACGTGATGCCGGGCGGGTTTTTGTTTGATTAGGCGGCGAATTCTCGCAAATCGTAGCGCTTGCCTTCTTTCTGCCACTTGGCCAAGGTTTTGACGGCGCGGGCCGAGACTAAAACCATTTCCAGTTTGCCGGTGGCTGGGTTGAGCAGGCGGCGTTTCTGGACGTTGGGCATTTGGCGGCGCTTGGTTTTGACGTTGGAGTGCGACACGTTGTGGCCAACGAGAGGTCGCTTGCCGGTAATTATACAAACCTTGGACATAAATCGGTAAATTAATCTTGGCCGGAGTTTACCAGGCTCGGGGTATTTTGGCAAGGATTGTGCTATAATTGGCCTGTGAACAACCCAGGGGGAGACAAAGGAACTGCCCACGTGGTGGCGGTGAATATGGGTTATGGTCATGAGCGTCCGGCTCATGTTCTTCGTGATTTTAACTCTTCCGGTCAGGTGACTATCGCCAATGATTACGCTGGTATCCCTGATTCAGACCGGCAGATTTGGGAAACCACCCGGACTTGGTACGAACGGGTTTCGCGCTTTAAGAAAGTGCCGATCATCGGCGATTTGGCTTTTAAGGCCATGGATCAGATTCAGCGCATTCCAGATTTTTACCCACGCCGTGATCTTTCTCGTCCAAGTTTGCAGTTGCGTGAGCTTTACTTGCTCATTAAGCGCCAGCATCATTG
>CAZCLT010000005.1:4721-12913 GCA_964499655.1 uncultured Gammaproteobacteria bacterium
GGGTGATATATATTTGATTATTTGTGATGCGGACATGAGTCGAGCTTGGGTACCGCTAAATCCCAAGAACAGCCGAATAAAATATTTCGCGCCCAACGGTCGTGTGGTGGAGCGTCTGAAGCTTTACGGCGTCTCCAGTAAAAATATCGAGCTCACCGGTTTTCCGTTACCGATGGAAGCGATCGGTGGTCCGGAAGCACCCGTGGCCCATGAAGATTTAAAACGTCGGATGTGCAACCTGGATCCACAAGGAATTTTCCTGGGCTGGGCTGAGAAGATGATTAGCGCTTATCTTGGGCCACAGTTTTGTCCGGCGGTTCGCGCCAAGAAGCAGGGGATGGTGCATGTTTCGTTTGCGGTTGGTGGGGCCGGAGCGCAGAAGGATTTGGCCGTTCAAGCGGTGACTAGTTTGCGATCAGAGATTCGCCGCGGTGAAATTCAGATGACTTTGATCGCTGGTACGCGGCCGGAGGTGGCTCAATATTTCCGTGACGCACTTAAAGACTTGGGGTTAGCTGGCGTTATCGGTCAGGGCGTTGATATTCTAATCGAAGACACTCGACCAAAATATTTTGATGCTTTCAATCAGCTGATGCGTCGTACCGATGTGCTCTGGACCAAGCCGTCCGAGCTGTCGTTCTATACTGGATTGGGCATTCCGATCATCATGGCGCCGACCGTCGGATCTCAAGAGGATTTCAATCGTCATTGGTTACAGCAGGTCGGCGGCGGTGTCGATCAACTCGACCCGCGCTACACCAACGAATGGTTATTTGATTGGATCAACTCCGGTGCCTTGGCCCGTATGGCCTGGCTGGGTTTCACCGAAGCGCCCACCCACGGCGCCTACCGTATTGCCGATGTTCTCCTCGGCCGTCCCAACGCCATTCACAAATTACCGCTCGTCGTCTAATTGCCAACGATTGACGTTTCGAGCGGTTTTTGGTTTAATGTTGTCCCTCAAGACTGGAGTTCTAAGTGCCTACTTCTTCCCAAAACGAATCTGATCAACCGTCCGAATCGTCGGTGCCTGAACCAGAATCTGAGATCTTTCTCTCCATGTTCATCGGTATCTTCATGCTGGTGCCCGCCGGGACCATCTTGATCCTCATGCTCATCGCCGACTTGAGCTAGCTCACGCGTCCCGCTCGACCTCACGGTCCGGCGGGGATTTTTTTTCATGTTACAATAGTCCGGCTATGAAGGATTTCGTACTATCAGCACCAACTGGGGGAGTGCCGGATTTGAAGATTGACTATAAAAACGAGCTAAATGACGAACAGTACCAGGCTGTGACCATGGCGGATGGTCCGGCGTTGGTTTTGGCTGGGGCCGGTTCTGGCAAGACGCGGACGATTACTTACCGGGTGGCTTGGCTGCTTGAACACGGTGTGCCTCCAGATAACATTTTACTGCTGACGTTTACCAACAAAGCAGCCAACGAAATGACTCGGCGAGTTGAACAGCTGCTCGGCAGTTATCCGGCCGGGCTTTGGGCCGGCACTTTTCACTCGGTGGCCAACCGGTTGTTACGTCGTTATGCTTCGCGGCTGGGTTACGGCTCAAACTTTTCGATTTTAGATGAAGACGATTCGAAAGAATTGGTCAGCCTGTGCGTGAAGGAATTGAAGATCGATACCAAGGGCCAGAAATTTCCGAGTTCGGCCGTGTTGCGATCGATTATTTCGTTTGCTAATAACAAGGACGCGACCATGGAGCAGGTGCTGGAACGTCAGCATCCTCGGTTTCTGAACTGGCGGTTGGACATTGAAAACGTGGCTAACCTGTATCGCTCCGAGAAGCTCAAGCAGAACGCTATGGATTTTGACGATCTGCTACTCAAGCTACTCGAGTTGCTCAAAAAAAACGACGATGTTCGTGAACACTTGAGCCAGCAATTTCGCTACATCCTGGTCGACGAGTTTCAGGATACGAATGTGATCCAGGCTTCGATCGTTCACCTCTTGGCGGCCGGTCATGGCAACGTGTTGGCCGTGGGGGACGATGCGCAGAGTATCTATTCCTTCCGCGCCGCCGAAATCCGTAACATGCTCGATTTCCCTAACCTCTACCAAGGCACGCAAATGTACCGGCTGACGACTAATTACCGTTCTACGCCACAAATTCTTTCGGTCGCCAACGCCGTCATCAAAAATAACGCCGAACAATTTTCCAAAGAGCTGAAAACTTCCTGCCCGGCTGGCCCCAAACCGTCACTCGTAGCCGCCGCTTCACCCTCGCAAGAAGCGCAGTTCATCGCTGATCAGATCGGATTGCTAATCGATGGTGGCTCGCCGCTCTCGCAAATCGCCGTGCTCTTCCGCTCCTCGTTCCATTCGCAATCGCTCGAATTTGAACTGATGCGTCGCAATCTGCCTTACGAATATCGTGGCGGCATGAAATTTTTTGAGCGTGCCCACATCAAAGATGCCGTGTCCCACCTTCGCTTGCTCCACAATCACAAAGACGGCATGGCTTGGGTGCGGTGTTTGAAAATTCATCCGGGCATCGGCTTGGTTACGGCTGGCAACATCGCTAATGCTTGCGCGCAAGCGGCTGATCTTGATGAGATTTTTTCGATCGTTCAGCGTGGCGCCAAAGCTCAGGCCGGTTGGCAAAGTTGTCTGCGAGTGGTGGCTGGTTTACGTAACGCCAAGTTTCCCTCGGATGCGATTCGGGCTTTTTGTAAGTCAGAGGAATACGCCTCTTACTTGGAGGCGGAATATCCAGACGCCGCCGATCGTTTGGAAGATTTGGAGCAATTCGCGGTTTTTGCCGAGCAGTTCCAAAAGTTTGATGATTTCCTGGAGGCCGTCACACTAACCGAAGATTTCGGCGCTAAGCGTGGCCAGGAACATCAAACCGAAGAAGACAAAATTATTCTTTCCACCATCCACCAAGCCAAGGGCCTAGAGTGGGACAATGTCTTTGTGATCCATTTGGCCGAGGGTTCATTTCCGCACAGTCGGGCGATGAATGACAGCGCCGCTATCGAAGAGGAGCGTCGATTATTCTACGTGGCCAGCACTCGAGCGCGTAAAAATCTATACCTCAGCTACCCGGCGACCACGGGATTTGATACAATAGAAGTTAAGCAGCCTTCGATGTTTCTTTCCGAGATTCCCGAAGGTTGTTATGAGCGTGTTCGTTTGCGTCAACCCGGTTGGTTACCGTCGGCCTCTTCGGCGAGCCGGTCAACTTGGGTGGAAGATAGCGATGAACCAGTTATCGTGCTCGATGATTTAGGTGAACGGGTCAAGAAACCGATGCCTAAATCGTTTCTAGGCGATTATTAGAGACTCATGAGATACGCGCAGCACCGATCATCTGTCCGACGTACAAGATCTAAGCGGGGGAGCGCTAAGCGGTTCTTTTCTTTGGCGTTCATGGTGTTGATTGGTTTAGGCAGCTACTCATTCTTCAAGTCTGATGATCAAGCGGCGTCAGCCACGGTGGAAACTACCGCTACGGAAAATAAGCCGGCCGTCGAAGATCAACTCAAAGAAGTCACGGAAAAAGTTGTCGCCCTGGCCGTGCCGGGCGCGGCTGATGCGGCTTCAGGTCCCCCTCCTTCCCAAGGAGGGGATAGGGGAGGTTCTGACCCGGCCGAAGGTCAGCAAATCGATCTGGAATTCCTGGAAGCCGGTGCTGGTTGGGCTGATGTGAAGCGTGAAGCTTTGAATGACGAATTTGTACTCACGGCCGTGGCTGATTTACCGTTTATTGATGATGCCACGCAGGCTTATGAAATTTGGTTGGTGAAACCGGGCGTGACCGATTTTTTCTCGGTCGGCCAGATGTTCCGTCGGGAAGATGGTAAGTGGGGATTGGTTTGGAAGGTTGATCCTCAAGCTTTCGCTAAAGATGTTTACGATTTCAGTCGCGTGATTATTACTCGCGAACCTCGCGATGGCGTGCAAAGTCCATCCACGGCCCATGTGATGCAGGGCGATTTTACCCAGCCGTAAATTTTCATGTTTACTCTCAAAAAAACCAACGGACTAGCCCGCCGCGGCGTTTTGGAAACGGCGCACGGTTTCGTGCAAACGCCGATCTTCATGCCCATTGCCACGCGTGGTGCTGTCAAAACGCTCAGTGCCGACGATGTAAAATCGATCGGCGCGCAAATCATTCTTTCCAATACTTACCACCTATTGCTGCGCCCTGGTCGTGATGGCATCCGCGAGCTTGGCGGTCTGCACAAGTTTATGCGCTGGGACGGTCCGATTCTCACGGACAGTGGTGGCTACCAGGTTTTTTCATTGGCTAAGGTCAATGAGATCGATGATGACGGTGTTTCTTTTCAATCGCACATCGACGGTTCTAGAATCCGCTTATCGCCCGAAGGATCGATGGCTATGCAAGCGGCGATTGGTTCCGACATTGTGATGCAGTTTGATGATGTGGCGGCGGCTGGTGAAACCCGAGAACGGGTCACTGATGCGATGGAGCGCTCGCTTCGCTGGGCTTCGCGCTGTAAAGAGTCGGTGCAGGCTGGTCAGCAGTTGTTCGGCATTGTTCAAGGCGGCACGTTTGAAGATTTGCGCGAGCATTCTGCCAAAGCGCTCGTCGACATGGGTTTTGATGGTTATGCCATTGGTGGCCTTTCCGTTGGTGAACCGCGTGAATCAGCGTTTCGTATCACCAAAAAGGTCTGTGGATATCTCCCGGAGGCTAAGCCTCGGTATTTTATGGGCGGTGGCATGCCGGAGGAAATCGTCTATTACGTTTCGGTCGGCGTGGACATGTTTGATTGCGTACTACCGACGCGTAATGCTCGCCACGGTTCAATTTTCGTCTGGGCTGATGACCCAGCGGTGGCCGTGAAAGAAGCTTTGCGGCGAGCACAAGACGGCGCTGCCGACGATCGCATCAAAGACTGTCTCTACCGCGAGCTGACCATTACCAAAGAAGTTTTTGCGCTCGATCAAACCGCTATCGATCCGTTTTCCGATTGCCCAACCTCGCTCCATTTCACCAAGGCCTACCTTCGCCACCTGTTTCGAACCGACGAAATGCTCGGGCCGCGCCTGGCCACCCTGCAAAATCTGCGATTCTATCTTCGCCTGATGGAGGAACTGCGCGCGGCTCTGGAAGCGTGATAAAATCAATTTATGAATTCTGTCGCTTTAACGCTCAAATACGTCTTCGTCGACTTGATTGGCGGGGTGCTTCGAGCGCCGCTTTGGTGGTACACGAGCGGCTTGAAGATGATGGCTCAGTGGATGGCCAGTTCGGTTGCGGGCTACGCGCAATCGATCAGTCTTTCGGTTTGGGTGAAGAACTTGTTCGTGCCGATGTACTGCCAGTATGACTGGCAAAGTCGGATTATCAGCTTTATCATGCGCGTTTTCATGATTATTGGTCGGTTGATCGCTCTCTTTGCCTGGCTGCTGGTCGTACTAGTCGTCGACGCGGCTTATTTAATCTTGCCGCCGCTCGCGATCTTCCAGCTAGTCTT
Organism: uncultured Gammaproteobacteria bacterium; assembly: GCA_964499655.1. Taxonomy (GTDB): domain Bacteria; phylum Patescibacteriota; class Patescibacteriia; order UBA9934; family UBA9934; genus CAYPRR01. The sequence continues at coordinate 10,183 of CAZCLT010000005.1, forward strand.
CCACGGATTTGGTTCACTCATTTAACTTATGGACGATCTTCAAACCAAATCGGGAATTCCCGGTGTACTCGTGGCTGGTCGTTTCTGGCATTTCGCCGATACGATTTCTGATGTTAACTCGGGTCTGCGCCAAGCCAGGAATTACGCCAGCCGGGTGATTAACGCGCTGGCTGCAGCGTGGCTGGCTGGTTCGTTCATCGTCTTCGTTTTGAGCACGGTGGCCACGGCTGGGCCGCTCATTCTCACCTATAAATTCTGGACCACGCCCAATTTTACCTGTTTGGCTTTTTGGTCAGCGGTATTAGCTGGGTTGTTTTTGTTTTATCGGATTCAAGATGCCAAGACCCAACGCCGTTCGGTTCCCAAAATGGTCGGCGAGGTTCCTGCGGTGACGCATCTGCCATCGCTCACGGCCGTCGAACGCAAAGAAAATATCGGCACCGTGCTGACTGAAGAAACTCGCACTGCGCTGGAAGAGGCGACGCGTCTCGCTGTGCAGGGTCAGGTGGCCGAAGTCACACCGGTTCATTTGTTCGTCGGTCTGCTTTCGAGCAAACCGGTGGCGGTTTTGTTCCTGCGACTCGGCTTGTCTTTTGATCAGATGAAAGATGCGATCCGCCGACATTTTTTGAACGAGCCAAAAGGGAGCGGGGAATTTGGAATTCAGGCGCACGAAATTCTCGCCTCGGCCTTTGCTGAGGCGGTGGCTAATCACCGAGCACAAGTCGGTCCGATCGAAGTTTTTAACGCTTGCTATCATCAAGATCAATTTTTACAGGAACTTCTTTTTTCGCTGTCTATCGATCAAATCAGTTTCGCTAATGCCGTGGCCTGGGTGCGAATCAACGAACAGCTGGCCGATCGCTACAATCAATTCCGCAAAGCCGCCGGTTCCAAACCAGTCGGCGCCATGAACCGCGCTTATACTTCGGTGCAAACGCCGCTCCTCGACCGCGTTTCGGAAGATCTCACCAAGGCGGCGGTGTACGGCCGCTTGCCGATGCTGATTGATCGCGATTCGGAGATGGCGCAGATCTTGCGAGCTATCGAAGGCGGTCGGCAGAGCGTGGTCCTGGTTGGTCAGCCGGGTGTCGGTAAGCGCGCGATGATCGCTGGTTTGGCGCAAAAAATGGTGGCCGAAGAAGTGCCAAAGATTTTGCAGGATAAGCGTTTGGTTCGATTATCGATTCCGCACATTGTTAGCTCTGGTGCTAACGCGCAAGAATTATTTTTGACCGCGCTTTCGGAAATCGCTCGCTCTGGCAACATTGTGCTGGTGATCGAAAATATTCATGAACTGGTGACGGCCGGCGTTGACCTGACTTCGGTGCTTAGTTCCGAACTTGACAAGGGTTACACGTTTGTGGTCGCGACCACGACACCGCAGGCTTATTTGGAAACGATTGAACGATCAACTTTGGCGCAGAAGCTCGAGAAGATTAAAATCGAAGAACCGGAACGCAACGAAGCCATTCAAGTGCTCGAATCCAAGGTCGGCATGATGGAAAACAAGAACAGCGTGGTCTTTACTTATGAATCGCTGGTGGCGCTGGTTGATCTCTCGGCTCGCTATTTGCACGACAGCTACTTGCCACAGAAGGCGATTGTTCTGGCCGAAGAAGTGGCGTTGCAAGTTTCAAAGCGTGGCGAGAAATGGGGAAAGGTTACCAAGGAAGACGTGGGCGCCATCATCTCGGAGAAAACTAAAGTGCCAGTTACGCAGGTCACCCAAGCCGAGAGCGAGAAATTATTGTCGCTCGAGTCCCGAATGCACGAGCGGATGATCGGCCAAGAAGAGGCCGTGAAGGCCATTTCGTCAGCCTTACGCCGAGCTCGAGCCGAACTACGAGCGCAAAATCGTCCGATCGCCAACTTCTTATTCCTCGGATCGACCGGTGTGGGTAAAACCGAACTGGCCAAAACGACGGCTGAAGTCTATTTTGGTTCTGAAGAAGCGATGATTCGCTTTGACATGTCAGAGTTCCAGGACAAGAACGCCGTCTTCAAACTCATCGGTTCTGCTGGTGAATCGGGTCAGCTCACCGAAGCGGTTCGACAGAAACCGTTTTCACTGGTTCTGCTCGATGAGTTGGAAAAAGCGCATCCAGATATTTTGAACCTGTTCCTGCAGGTGATGGATGACGGTCGGTTAACGGATGGACAGGGGAGAACCATCGATTTCACTAACGTGATTTTGATCGCCACTTCTAACGCTGGCACGCAGTACATTCAAGACGAAAACGCCAAAGGAACGTCGATCGAGGTGATCAAAGAAGGTTTGCTGGAAACGGAACTGCGCGGCATTTATCGGCCGGAGTTCTTGAACCGTTTTGATGGCGTGATTATCTTCAAACCGCTCAGTCAGGAAGATGTGGTGGCTATCGCCTTCTTGATGATCGGCAAAGTGGCCAAACGACTGGAAGCGAAGGGGATTAACTTGCGCGCCAGTGACGAAGCGGTTTACGAGTTGGCGAAAAAAGGTTACGACCCTAAATTCGGTGCTCGCCCTTTGCGCCGCGTGATCCAAGAAAACGTTGAAAACGCGGTCGCCGACTTTCTCCTCCGCGGCCAAGTCGGTCGGCGTGATACCTTGGTTTTGCAACCTGGTGGGGTGATTAGCGTTGAAAAGGCCGCCGAACTGTCGTAGGCTATAGGCCTATGCCTTCGTGGTGGTATTTGCCGGTTTTGGGAGCCTTTATTTTGAGCGTGGTTTTAACGGACGTGGTTCGAG
>CAZCLT010000005.1:12923-25551 GCA_964499655.1 uncultured Gammaproteobacteria bacterium
AGTCATCGGGCTGCGTTTTGGTTTTGTGGATGTGGCCAATAGTGACCGGAAGAAGCACGAAGGGGTGATTCCACGGTTGGGTGGGCTGGCCATCTACCTGGCTTTTAGCGTGGTGACTTTGTGGGTGCTGTTTGCGACTGACCATTTAACCAGTGGCGAGATTTCGACGCGTCAAATCATCGGCTTCCTCGTCGGCGGTTTGATTTTGATGATCGGCGGCGCGTTGGATGACAAGTTTGATCTACCGCCCAAGGTGACGCTGACTTTTCCTGTGTTGGCGGCGTTGGTCGCCATAGTCGCTGGATTAGGAGTTGCTAAAATCACCAACCCACTCGGCGGCGCGTTCGAAATCGGTGACCTGTTTTCCGACGTCTTCACTTTCGTCTGGTTGATTGTGATGATGTACACGACCAAGCTGCTCGACGGGCTAGACGGCCTGGCCACGGGCGTGGGATCAATCGGCGCCTTGATCATCGCCTTACTCGCCCTCTCGGTGAAATTCTTTCAGCCCGATGTGGCATTGCTAGCTCTGGTCGCACTGGCGGCCATGCTCGGGTTTCTCGCTTGGAATTTCCACCCGGCGAAAATCTTTCTCGGCGAAGGCGGTAGCACACTTATCGGTTACCTGATCGGCGGTCTGGCGGTGATCTCCGGCAGCAAAGTGGCCACGGCTCTGCTGGTGCTCGGCGTGCCGGCATTTGATATTATCTTTGTGATGGTGGAACGGCTGCGTTCCCATCGATCGATCTTCCAAGGTGATCGCGCCCATCTTCACCACCGGCTTTACGATCTCGGTCTGAGTCAGCGTCAGGTCGTTGCGCTGTATTACGCTCTCTCGCTTATCTTCGGCATCACCACGCTAATCTTCCAGAGCTGGCAGAAACTGGTGGCACTCGGCGTTCTGTTTATCATCATGTTGATCGTCATCAGTTATATCAGCCGCAAAAAAATATGAAATACAAATATATGCTCCTCGTGATTGCTGGCGCCATCCTGATCACTGCCGGAGTACTCTACCTAGCCTTCAAGCCAATCACGGCTCAGGCCCAGCTTTCGTACGATGGCGGAACGATCAAAGTGCTGGTGGCCGACACGATGATGGAACGGGCTCGTGGTCTGTCCGGTACTCACATCGAGACGCTCGGTGCGGACGGTATGCTGTTCATCTTTCCGAGTTCCTCTGAACAAACTTTTTGGATGAATCAAATGAACTACGCGCTCGATGTGGTTTGGCTTCAGGATGGGGAAATCGTGAAAATCTCGGCCAATGTGCCTGCGCCGACCGAAGCTGATCCAGCCATTGCCCGGATGTCATCGGCGCCATTTGCAGTGAACCAGGTGCTCGAGCTCCCAGCCGGCCAGGTTGAAGCTAGGGGATTGACGGTCAGAGATCGGTTGACTATTGACTAAAACCGGCCCGGCTGGTAGATTATCCCGGTAATTAACTCGCTGACCAATGGGACAAAGTGCCGCTAGGCCCCCTCAAGTCGCGTAAGAAACTCCTATGTTTGCAGTCATTAAAACCGGCGGGAAGCAATTCCTGGTCCGTGAGGGCGATGTCCTCAAAGTAGAAAAGCTCGAATTGGAAGTCGGCGCTGGTTACGAACCACCCGTGCTGATGGTCGCCGAAGAAGACGGTTCGACCGTGAAAATCGGTCAGCCAGTGGTGAAGGGTGCCAAGGTCGCTACGACCGTCACCGAACACGGCCGAGCCAAGAAAATCTCGGTTATCAAGTACAAGCCAAAGGTGCGTTACCGCCGCAACGTCGGTCACCGCCAGCCATTCACTCAAATCAAGATCGAAAAAATCACCGCCTAGTGCGGTGATTTTCTTTTACGCGTCTCTTCGTCCCAACAGCGCGTCGCCGAGCGTGACTTCATCGGCGTACTCGATGTCGGCGCCCATCGGCAGGCCGCGGGCTAATCTGGTCGCTTTGCGATTTAGCGTCTTGAGTTGGCGGCCCAGGTACATGATGGTGGTTTCGCCGTGCACATCAGGCGAGAAGGCTAGAATGACTTCGGTAATCTCGGGGTGAAGTTCGAGCCGGGATTGTAGCTCGCGGAGTCTCAGAGTTTCTGGTGTTTGGCCTTCGATCGGATTGAGCACGCCGCCGAGTACAAAATATTTGCCGTGAAAAGCATTTGTCGCCTCGAGCGTCGCAATATCGCGTGATTCAGAAACCACGCAGAGCATGTTCGACGCCCGTTTAGCATCGGAGCAAATATCGCAAATTGGTTGTTCGGTGTAGGTGTAGCAGGTTTGGCAGGTGCCGACGGATTTCAGGCCGGCCACCGCCCGCGCGATCACATCAATTTCATGGCTCGGCAAACGCAGCAAAGCAAAAGTGTAGCGCAGCGCCGTTTTGGGCCCCACGCCGGGTAATCGGCCCAGCGCCGACATGACTTGCTGGATCGGTGCGGGGAAACGTCGCATGTTAGCTCATCAAATTCTTCAAAGCATCAAAGCCACCCAAATCTTTCATCTTGCTGGCCATTTCTTTTTGCATTTTTTTCACCGCATCGGCAAAGGCTTCCTTCACACCCTGTTCGATCTTGGCCTTTTCCAGGCCATCTTCGATCTGTACGGCTAAAACTTGCTGGTTGCCGTCCATAGTGATCATCACGCCTTTGCCCTGACCAACGACCATGACATCGGCGAGCACTTTTTGCATGGTTTTGGCTTGGTCGCGGAGGTCTTTGATTTGTTTGAGTTTGTTGAACATAGTTATTTGGTTCCATCCTGATCGCAGCGAAGGCTCTACTCGTTTAGATCCTTCGTCGAGGACTCCTCAGGCTGGGATTAAATTAGTTTTTTGGCGGAACGCCGGGTGGTAGGCCGACGTTGCTTGGGTTGGGGCCAGCCGTGGCCTTCACGAACGTCTCCGACGGCGCTCGGGATTCCAGGTTTTTAAAGCTGGTGCGTTGCGCATCCCAGAACAATTTTACCATGCCAGTCGGGCCGTTGCGGTGTTTGGCGATGTGTACTTCGGCCGAGTTCTTTTCTTCAGGCGTGAGTTCTTCAATCAGGTAGTTACGGTCGGCGCCTTTGCGGTACAAGAACAGAACCACGTCGGCGTCTTGTTCGATGGAACCAGATTCACGCAGGTGAGAGAGCTTCGGAACGGCTGGCTTGGATTGTTCTACGGCACGACTGAGCTGGGCTAATGCCAGTACCGGCACCTGCAATTCGCGAGCGATCTGTTTGAGCCCACGGCTGATTTCAGAAACTTCTTGCACACGGTTATCAGCTTTGTTGGTGCGACCTTCCATCAACTGCAAATAGTCGATGATAATCAGTGAAAGTCCGTGCTCAGCTTGCAGGCGTCGAGTCTTAGCGCGGATGGACATGATGTTAGCGCTGGAAGAATCATCGATGTAGATCGGCGCCTCGGAAAGGCGACCCAAGGCTTCGCCGATCTTTGGAAAATCGTCGTCTCGATCGGAGAGATGACCAGTGCGCAGTTTCCAAAGGTCAACGTTCGCTTCGGCGCAAATCAACCTATCAACCAGCTGTTCTTTGGCCATTTCCAGCGAGAAGAAACCGATCGGTAATTTGTGTTTGACAGCGACCATGCGAGCAATATCGAGCGCAAACGAAGTTTTACCCACCGATGGTCGAGCGGCCAGAATCACCAAATCTGATTTCTGCAAACCGGCCAGCAAATTGTCCACGCCTGTAAAACCGGTCGGGACGCCACGGAGCTTACCTCCACCGCGATGCAATTCATCGATGCGATCAAAAGCACCGGTCAGTACCGAGCGGATCGGTACAAAACTGTTCTGAATGAAGTTCGAAGAGACGTTAAAAAGATTTTGTTCGGCTTGATCGATCAAGCCGTCCAGTTCTTCTTCTTCCTTGTAACCCAGTTCGGTGATTTCCGAAGCGGCGCGCAACAGTCGGCGTAGCGTAGATTTTTTTTGGATGATCTGTGCGTAATTGGTGATGTGGGCGGCCGTGGTGACTCGGCCGGTTAGTTCAACCAGTTTGGTTCGCCCGCCGATTGATTTGAGCAAATCTTTTTCTTCTAGGCGGTTGCCGACCGTCAACAGATCGATCGGGTCGTGGCGCTCGAACAAATCGAGCATGTTATCAAAAATAATCCGGTGCGAATCCTTGTAAAAATCTTCTGGCTTCACCAAATCGATCACTTTAAGCAGAGCTTCCTGATCGGTCAGTACGGCACCGAGTAATGATTCTTCGGCTTCCAGGTTATGTGGTGGGATGCGGCCCAATGGCGCGTTCATAGGCCACCATCTTACTGTGGTAAAATGGAGCTGTCTATGGAGGATAAAAAAAGCGTGTTTTTACGGGCGCTGATGGTCATGATCGGCGGGATCGTCGGGGTAGGTATTTTTGGCTTACCGTATGTATTTGCTCGCGCCGGGGTGGTGCTTGGCCTGGTACATTTGGTGTTGCTTGGTGCCACCATGCTGATCATGATGTTGGCCTACTCCGATTTAGTTCTTCAAACTAACGGCCGAGCACGATTAAAAACCGTGGTCGAGCGTTACATCGGCTCGTTATGGGCACGGGTAGCTTCACTAGCGTTTTTGTTTGGTGCTTGGGGGGCTTTGCTTTCTTATATCATCGTCGGCGGCACTTTTTTGCACGCTTTGCTTTCGCCGTGGTTGGGCGGAGCGGCCTTTTGGTATCAATTGGTTTTCTTTACCGTCTGTTCCGTCTTACTGCTCGGGGGCTTGGGTTTGATTTCGCGACTCGAAACTGCCTTTGTTGGTTTGATGTTTTTGTTGCTGGCGATAGTACTCACGGGTTCGCTGCCGTTTATCAACCCGGAGAATTTATCGACTCTTAATTGGGATTACAGTCTGTTGCCTTTTGGGGCCATCTTATTCGCGACCGCTGGGTTGGGCGTGATCCCCGAAGTGGCCGATGTTCTTGGCGCGCAGAAAAAATCGCTGCTCAAACGAGTGATCGCAATCGGCGCGTTCTTGATTATTGTTTTGTATGCCATTTTCGTCCTGACTGTCGTGGGGGTGAGTGGAACACACACCAGTCCAGAAGCGATCGTGGGCTTAGGAGCTTACTTGGGCGATTGGCTGGTTTATCTAGGGGTGATCATCGGTACAGTGACCTTATTTTCCAGCTTCATGATCATTGGCACGGAAATCATTAGCATGTTAACGTTTGATTTTAAACGTCGCTATTTACAAAGTTGGTTGTGGGCGATCGGGGTGCCGCTGATTGCTTTTTCGCTCGGTGCCCGGAATTTTATTAAAGTGATTGGTTTTACTGGCGGGTTGCTCGTTAGTTTAATCGGTTTGATTGTGATCGTCAGTTATCTCCAAGCAAAAAAGCACCCTGGGGTAGCCAAGCGTGCTTTTCTCATGCCGAATTTTGCGCTGTATTTTTGCGGGGTGATTTATTTGATTGCGGCTTTCAGCACGTTGTTGAGCAGATAGGCGACGGTGAGCGGTCCAACGCCACCAGGCACCGGGCTGATAAACCCGGCGTGATTGATCAGGTCTGGTGCCGCGTCACCGACCAACTGACCTTCAAGTCGGTTCGTTCCCACATCGATCACAATAGCACCCTCTTTGACCATGTCCCGGGTGAGGAAATTGGCCTGGCCGATGGCCACGACGACGATGTCGGCGGCGCGCGTTTTGGCGGCTAGGGCCGATTCGTCACGGGTGAGCAACACGGTGTTAACACCTGATTCGCGAAGCAGGTGGATGATCGGCTCGGCGAAGATCAGGCTGTTGCCCACAATGACGGCGTGTTTGCCGGAGAGTGGCTGATTGCTGGCTTGGATCAAGCGAACCACGGCCAGCGCCACTGGGGGGACGAGGCTCTTTTCGCCAGCGGCTAATTTGCGCCGATTTTCGGGGTGGAAGCCGTCCACATCTTTGGCTGGATCAATGGCGGCGACGATCTTGTTTTCGTCTTGTTTTGGTAAAGGGAACTGCACGAGGATGCCTTGGATATCTGGTCGCCCGTTGAGCTCCTGGATTTTGCTGACAATTTGCTTGGTCGGAGTGCTGGCCGGAAAGACGATTTTTTCAAAGTAAATACCCACATCTTTAGCGGCTTTTTCCTTCAGGCTCACATACAGCTTGGAAGCCGGATCTTTACCGACCAAAATGGCGGCCAAACCCGGTGGATGGCTCAGTTTAGCAATCCTGGCCTTGGTTTTGTCCTGGATGTTTTGGGCCAGAATTTTACCCTTAATGATTTCCGACATAATAGTGCGCCTAGTATACGCTTTTATTGATATTTGCCATAGCTAAGCTATGGAAGATTTGTCTAGTATTAGCCAAATTGGCCAACTCGTCGGGTTGACAAAACCCTTATTTTATGCTATATTTAGACGTTCGTAGTTCCTTCAAGTTCATCAGTTTCAACAAGTTCAACAACTCATTTCGAGGTGATTCTTGACCAAGCTTCCCCTGAACGTCGTGGGCACCCACTGGGAGTTCCACAACGACGAGCTGGTGATGATCGCGCTGTTGGCCTGGTACGGCCACAAGAAGTTCCTGCCGCCGTCGACCGGTAGCCTGCTCGTACAGTTCCACCGCTCGACCGAAGCGGCCAACGCGGCGCTCGCCACCGGCGGGGTGCAGCTGCTGGTCGGCATCGGCGGCGGTGACTGGGACGAGCACAAGAAGGAGGGCCGGCTGGCCGACGAGTGCGGCGCCACCGTGGCCGCTGATCAGCTCGGCGTTCGGGGCAACCCTGAGCTGAAGTTGATCTTGGACTACGCTCTGCGTGCCGATCGCGAAGCTGGCCAGAAGTACTTCGAGCTGGCGGAGATCCTCAAGACTCTGCACGGCTGGAGTGACATGAGCCAGATGCGCATCCTGCACCTTGGGATGGCCTGCCTGCGGGCCGTCCGCAACCGCGAGAGCGGAGCTCCGTCGGCCAACAGCGACCGGCCGATCGATCTGCAGATGATCGCCGCCGACTGGCTGCTGTCCAAGTACGGACGTGGCTATGACTCGTCGATCGTCAGCAACGACCCGCAAGCAGTGGCCAAGGAGATCGGTGTGGCCAAGGAGCGCACCCTCAAGCTGGTGCTCGGCGAGCTCAAGCGCTGGGCCGAGAAGCCCGACGAGGTTCTGCCCTTCGAGCTTCCCAAGCTCGTCGAGGTACTGAACTCGCACGGTGGGCGCTCGGCGGCGGACATCACGGCCATGGTCGAAGCGATTCTGGACGCTCGCGTCCGGCGCAGCTACGACTTCATGGTCAAGTGCCCGCAGGAGGTGTGCGATGGCAAGACGAAGGTGTTGGAGATCGGAGGCCTGAAGGTGGGTTTCGCCGAAAGCGATTCCCGTTCGATGGGCTCCTACCTCCGCACCCAGGACAAGTGCGATCTGATCGTGCTGCAGAAGAGCACGGGCAACGTGAACATCTTCTCGGGCGACGGCGGCAAGGCACTCATGCCTAAGGTGGCACGCAACATCCTGATCACCGAGTCCAATCGCCGTGGCGTGGTGAAGCGGAGTGATGAACTGTTGGTTCGGACCAATGACTTCGATCAGCTCGTGGCCTCGAACAAGGGTCGCGATCTGCTGGGAGTGCCCTGGTACTACCATCTGGAAGCTGGCGCCCTGCACAACGGCACCAGTACTCACCCGGACGTTGAGCCTTCCAAGCTCACCATTCGGGACATCGCCGAAGCCATCATCGCGGCGCGACAGATGGCGGAGCTCGAGCGCATCCTCGACAGCCAGCAGACTTCGTCTCGGCCGGACCGCACTGGCGGCGGCTAAAACAGCGTGGCCCCCGTGATCTTAATCGATCCGGGGGCCTCATTTTTTTTATTAGTATTCCAGTTCTGGGTACAGCGGAAACTTCAGCGACAATTCTTTGACTTCGGCGCGGATCTCGGCGAGCTTTGCCTCATCATCGTGACTGGTAATCGCTCGATCGATCCACTGCGCAATCTGGGTCATCTCCACTTCCTTCATGCCTCGGGTTGTGAGCGCTGGCGTACCGAGTCGAATACCAGAGGGATCCATCGGCGAACGCGTATCGTCTGGAATCATGTTTTTGTTGACGGTGATGCCGGCTTTATCTAGCGCCTTTTCAGCAATCTGGCCAGTGACATTTTTCGGCGTGACGTCGATGAGCAGCAGGTGATTGTCCGTACCGCCGAACATTAATCGGTAACCCTTGGCCTGGAATTCAGCTTCGAGCACTTTGGCATTCTTTTTGATCTGCTGAGCGTAAGTTTTGAAGGCCGGTTCGAGCGCTTCTTTGAAGGCCACCGCCTTGGCGGCGATGACATTTTCGTGCGGTCCTCCTTGCAAGCCAGGGAAGACGGCTTTATCGATCGCTTTGGCGTGTTCTTTTTTGCACATGATCATGCCGCCCCGTGGACCTCGCAGAGTTTTGTGGGTGGTGGTGGTGACGATGTCGAACCCAGCCGTGACTGGGTTGTTCATCTCACCAGCGGCAACCAAACCAGCAATGTGCGCAATGTCGGCCATGGTCAGCGCTCCGACTTCATCGGCAATGGCTTTCACCCGGGCAAAATCAATTTCGCGCGAGTAGGCCGAGTAACCGACTAGAATCATCTTCGGTTTATGTTCCAGCGCCATCGCTCGCAAGTTATCTAAATCGAGCAAACCTTCGCTGTTGGTTTTGTAGCGGATGAAGTTGTAAATCGATGCCGATTGAGTTACTGGGTGGCCGTGGGTTAAGTGCCCGCCGTGCGACAAGTCCATGCCGAGAATGGTGTCGCCGAATTTGAGCATCCCAGCGTAAGCGGCGATATTGGCCGGCGCGCCGGAAAGTGGTTGGACGTTAACATGCTCAGCGCCGAAGAGTTGCTTGGCGCGATCAATCGCTAGCGTTTCGATCTCATCGATAAACTCGCAGCCGCCGTAGTAGCGCTTGCCGGCGTAACCCTCGGCGTATTTGTTGGTGGCGATCGAGCCCAAGGCTTCCAAAACCGCCGATGACACAAAGTTTCCAGACGGGATCATCTCCAGACCGGTGCGCTGGCGATTGAGCTCACGCGTCAGTGAATCAGCCACGGCTGGGTCGTATTGGCGGAACATCATAATGAAAGCATTTTATCGGATATCCATCCTGAACGCCAGTGAAGGATCTATTGGATGGGATGGTCGATCTCTGTTAAACTGATGATAATTATGACCAACGCAAAACACGTCCACTTCATTGGCATCGGCGGAATCGGAACGTCGGCGGCGGCTAAATGGTGGTTGGCTCAAGGGGCGACGGTGACCGGGTCAGACGCCCACGCCAGTGACATCACCAAATCGCTCGAAGCGAAGGGGATCGCCATCAAGTACGGTCATGCGGCCGAGAACGTGCCGGCAGATTGTGATTTGGTGATTTATTCGCGTGCCGTGCAGAAACAGACCCGGAACGACAGGTCGCCAAAGAACGAGGCCTCATCGAATGGTCCTACCCGCAATTCCTCGGCGAACTTTCACGAACGCACAAAACGATCGCCATTTCCGGCACCAACGGCAAGAGTACCACCACAGCGATGATCGCCAAGATCATGATCGACGCTGGTCTCGAGCCGACCGTTATCCTCGGGACCCTGGCGCCATTTTTGACCGAGAAAAATTTGCGCGTTGGTAAAGGGGAGTGGTTGGTTGTTGAAGCGTGCGAACATATGGAATCGATGCGCCAGATCACGCCAACGATTGCCGTGATCACTAACATCGAAGCTGATCACCTGGATTACTATCACACGCTGGAAAACATCACTGCCGCTTTCAAAAATTGGCTTGCCGAAACCAAACCACAAACCGTGGTACTCAATAAGACCGATCCGCAATCAATCATCGTCGACGGTCATGGCGCGCGCTGGTTCACGATTTCTGATCGCACGGTGCAAAACGGCACGCAGACTTTCTATTTGATTAGCGATGAAACGGCGCTCAACGGTTTGAAGATCGCGCTCAAAGTTCCTGGAGAATTCAACGCACAGAATGCTGCGGCCGCCGCTAATGCTGCGTTCGCTGCTGGCGTGCCCATCGAAAAAATCGTCGAGTCACTTGCGAGTTTTGCCAGCACTTGGCGTCGCTTTGAACACGTCGGCCAGTGGCAGGAAACCGACGTTTACTCGGATTACGCCCACCACCCCACGGCCATCCGCGGCACGCTCGCCGCTTTCAAGGAATTTTTTCCCGATCGTCGGCTAGTGTTGGCTTTTGAGCCGCATCAACATTCGCGCACCAAGGAACTGTTTGATGATTTCGTGACTTCGTTCGATTTGGCCGACGTGTTGATCTTGGGTGAGATTTACGAAGTCACCGGTCGCAACGAGGATAAAGATGTTTCTTCGAAAGACATGGTGACTAAAATCGAGTCGCGACGTAAGGTGAAAAAAGTTGTTTACGCTGTCGACCACGCCGCGGCCGAAGCCAGCTTGCGCGAAGTTGTTCAACCGGGTGATGTTGTGGTTATTATGGGGGCAGGAAATATTGATGAGCTAGCTAGAAAATTAGTTTGATTATGGATTTAACTGAACAGCTCCGCGCCATTTTCGGCGATCGATTAAAAGAAAATGAACCGATGAGCAAACACACCAATTTTCGTATTGGCGGTCCGGCTAAATGGTTCGCCGAAGTGAAATCGGTCGAAGAGCTGGAGCGCGCAATGAAAGTGCTTAATGAGAATGCATTCGCAAATGCGAATCGACTTGCAAATGCGAACGGGTTCGCATTTCATGTTCTCGGCGGCGGATCGAATACCCTCGTCAGTGACGAAGGGATCAACGGTCTAGTACTGCAAATGGCCATGCGCCACATTAAGAGCGATGGCACCACGGTGACGGCTGGCGCTGGAGCGATTTCCGCTGGCGTGGCCCGAGCTACGGCCGAAGCTGGCCTGGCCGGTTTCGAATGGGCGATTTCGTTGCCTGGCACCATCGGCGGGGCGGCGCGCGGCAATGCTGGTTGCTTTGGCGGCGAGATGAAAGATGTTGTCCGCTCGGTGCGAGTGTGGCGCGATGGTCAGATTTTGGAGCTCGGGCTCAGCGAATTGGGTTTTGCTTATCGCGACAGCGCCATCAAGCATAGTAACGACATCATCATCGATGTCACGCTCGAATTGCGCCCTGGCGATCGCGAAGCGCTCAAGGCCAAACTGGCCGAAACGCTCGGCAAGCGCAAAATGAGTCAGCCGCTTTACGCTGGTTCAGCTGGTTGTATGTTCAAGAATTACGAAATTAAAAGCGATGAAGAACTAGATCGGTTGAAAGATGAATTGATGTTGCCGCCCGAGATGGCGAAAAAGATGCAGGTCAGTTGCGGTTGGCTGATCGATCGGATGGATTTGAAAGGTACACAGATCGGCGGCGCGCAGATCAGCCCAGAGCACGGCAATTTCATTATCAATTCCGGCCAAGCGACGGCCAGCGATGTGCTACAATTAATTTCGTTAGTGAAGACGGCAGCTCGTGAGCGTTACGGAATTCAATTGCATGAGGAAGTTCAATTAATGGGATTTTAATTTATACGCCTATGCGCATTGTAGAAATCGTCGGAACCAACATGGAATTGACTGAAGCCATCAAGGCTTACGTCGAAAAGAAGTTAGAACTAACGGCTAAGATTACCGAGAAGCTAGAGCCGTGTGATGTCCGCGCCGAAGTCGGCAAAACGTCACACCATCACGCCAAGGGTGATGTTTACCGCACCGAGTTTAATCTGACGGTTGATGGAGGTTTCTTCCGGGCCGAATCGACCAAGGATGATTTGTACGCTTCGATTGATGAAGCGGCCGGCGATCTACGTCGCCAAGTAGTTGATCATAAAGAAAAATTGCAAGAAGGCGCTCGTGTGGTCGCTGAAACCGAAACGCTCGAGCACGAGTTCGAGGCAGAATTACCGGAATAAAAAAAGCCCCGCCGTACCAGGTGGTCGGCGGGTTTTTGATTAGACGAGGTAGACTCGGCCAATCAGTCCGTCAGAGACGAGTCGCACGGGCGACGGCGTGGCGTGGCTGCGGAGAATTTTCATTTCATCCGAGGTGAGTCTGATCACCGCGGTGTTCTCGGCTAGCCGACGCATCGCCATGAGCGCTTCTCGATCAGTTGGGCTCAGCGCGTAGTGTTGGGTGCTATTACCCAGATTGTCGTTGGTCAGAATCCCGGCCAGATCGAGTTCGGCCAGCGCGTTGATTTTACTCGCCGCATTGATGCCACGCGCGCGTTGGAAGGCGCTGCCATAGACGACGATTTTATCTTTGAGCTGGTGCCTAGACCGCGCGCGCCACTCCGGGTCATCGAGCTCGGTGAGAATGCTGTCGGGTGTGCTCACCAGATTGCTAGGCAGATCGAAGGCGCTACCGACGCTGGCCGAAGTGGCGATCAGAATATCGTCCGAACCAACGTGTCCATCCCAGCGTCCTCGGGCTTGATTGGGCGTTGGTCGGATCTGCACCAGGTTGATGACCCCAGGGCACCACGGATCGATCCGTAGTTCGCACTGCACACCGAAGTCGATTCCGAGCTTCTCGAGAGCCGACTTCAATCGTCGGCAGATCTCGAGCCAGTTCCAGCCCAGAATCATCCCACCGGCGCGGCACTCGTTCCAGGCCAAATCTTCGCCACTGTCCAGCAGCCAAGCGGCGGTGAGTCCATCGCCGTCCTCGGTAGCGCTGGTGCAGAAGAATCGGTTGCCA
>CAZCLT010000005.1:25561-27130 GCA_964499655.1 uncultured Gammaproteobacteria bacterium
CCGGCGCGCGCATCGTCTGGATCGGCGCGGAATCGGGGTCGCAGAGGATCCTCGATGCGATGGAGAAGGGGACCACGGTCGGACAGATCCGCGAGGTCCGGTACCGGCTGCGCGAGCACGGGATCGCGGCCGGCTTCTTCCGGAAGAATCCGCCCGGTGGTCACGCGACCAATGACCGCGCCAGCCACATCAGACCAGGCGATGTCGACGACGATCCCTACACCGAAGGCGTAATCCTGCATCACCAACCGTTCGGTAGTCGAATCAGTCGGTGCGAGATTAAGATCGCCAGGCCGATTCAAGTATGTCTTGTGAGCTCCGGCGTCGCCACTACACCAGTCTTCGTCGCGTCCGCTGGAACGCAACAAAAATGTGTCGGCCATATCTCGATACCAATACTTGAATTCGATCTGGGTCGGGAACTGCCAGGCGCACCACTTGGGAACCTGGAACATCGGCTCGATCGCAGCGAGACGATCGCACAGACGCAAGCCAATAGCTTTACCGCCGACGGAATACCGGAGCATCCAGTCATGCGGGCCGAAGTAGCGGAAGAACATCTCCCAAGCTCGGGCGTAATCCCAACCGTACGGATCGAAAGGCCTGTTCATGATTGACTCCAAGGAACGAAATCCTAGATTAGCGAAAAGTAGACGAAATGTCCAGTTTAGGGCACAATGCGGCCATTATTATGATGAACATTGTTACTAAGATTTTCGGCGATCCTAACGCTAAAATCGTCAAAGAATTAAAATCCCAGGTCGAAAAGATTAATGCTTTCGAGCCGGCGATTTCGGCGCTCACCGATGAGGAACTGAAGGCTAAGACCGTCACCTTCAAGGAGCACTTGGCCCACGGCGAATCACTCGATGATTTACTGCCCGAAGCATTTGCCGTGGTGCGCGAAGCGGCCAAACGCGTGCTCGGCCAGCGGCACTACGATGTGCAGTTGATGGGTGGTATTGTGATGCACCGTGGCACCATCGCTGAAATGCGCACCGGTGAAGGTAAGACTTTGACTTCGACCGCGGCGGTTTATTTGAACGCGCTTTCGGGCAAAGGTTTGCACGTCGTGACTGTCAACGATTACCTGGCCAAGCGCGACGCTGTTTGGATGGGCCAGGTGTTTGCCTTTTTGGGACTCTCGGTCGGTATTATTCAGCACGAAGGTGGTTATGTTTACGATGCGTCATTCATAGGGGCCGATCCGGGTATCGGCCCGACCGAAACAAACACGACGGGATCATTCAAAGTTCAGGCGGATTTTCTGCGTCCGGTTAGTCGTCGTGACGCTTACGCCGCCGACATTACTTACGGCACCAACAACGAATTTGGTTTTGATTATCTGCGCGACAACATGGTTAGCGAACCCAGCCAAATGGTTCAGCGTGGACTGCACTTTGCCATTGTCGACGAAATCGATTCGATCTTGATCGACGAAGCGCGCACGCCGCTGATCATCTCGGCACCGGCTGAAGAATCGGCTGATCTGTATTACAAGTTTGCGGCCATAGTGCATGATCTCAAGGTGAACGAGGATTACAACGTCGCAGACAAAATGCGCGCGGA
>CAZCLT010000006.1:0-5300 GCA_964499655.1 uncultured Gammaproteobacteria bacterium
TACCGATGACGATCGCACTAATCGGATCGACTTCCAAATACAAGCCAACAAAATAGAAGAGCGCCACGATAAAACCGGTGACCAGTGACACCAGCAACCAAGTTTTGCGTTTGTTGGCGGTAATTTGTGAGTACATGGACTAAAACTTAACCTCGGGAGCTTCGTTTACGGACTCTGGAGCATCAAAGAAATCATACTTCTTGAAGCTGAGCACGCCGGCGATCAGGTTGTTTGGAAAGACCTGAATTTTGGTGTTGAAATCGCGCACATTGCCGTTGTAGAAGCGGCGGGAAGCCTGAATTTTATCTTCGGTGTCCACCAGTTCGTGTTGCAAGTGCAAGAAGTTATCTGAGGCTTTCAACTGTGGGTAAGCTTCAGAAACAGCAAACAGCGATTTCAAAGTTTCGAACAACATTTTTTCGGCGACAGCATGTTGTGCTGGCGTGGTTGCCTGCATGGCGCGAGCACGAGCTTGCGTGACTTTTTCAAAAACGCTTTCTTCGTGGCCAGCGTAGCCTTTGACGCTGTTAACCACGTTGGGAATCAAATCATAGCGGCGCTTCAATTGCACTTCGATGTCGGACCAGGCTTCATCCACGCGGTTACGGGACTGAATCAGGCCATTGAAGACCATAATGACCCAAACGGCGAGCAAAGCGGCGACGACGAGCAGAACTAGTATGATTTCCATAAAATGAGCCTTAAATTTGAAGATTTTAGTAAAATTGACTACACTTCAATCCTACTAAGATTTGGCATGATTGTCCACTCAATTATGATCGTCCCCCAGCATATTTTCCGCGCTTACGATATTCGAGGCCTCTTGGCCGAGGTGACGCCTGAGATCGCCGAGCGTGTCGGCGTCGCTTTCATTGAAAAGACCAATGCTAAAAAAGTGATCGTTGGTCGCGATATGCGCTCGTCGAGTCCACAGTTGCACGCGGCGGTGATCAAAGGTGTCACTTCGATGGGCGCGCAGGTGATCGATATCGGACTGTGCACCACGCCGATGTATAGTTTTGCCGTGACTTCTGATCCGAGTATTGAGGGTGGATTGATGATTACCGCTTCCCATAATCCAGCCGCTTACAACGGCATCAAGATGGCTGATTCCACGGGCTTGCCGATTTCTGGTTTGGCGATGTTACCTTTGGTCGAAGCCCCCTTACCGCTGCTGGCTGAGCAGGCTGGTTCGGTGACGCAGTGCGACATCATGGATAATTATCTCGCGGCCTGTCTCAAGGATTTCGATCCAGAAATTTACCGAGGGCTTAAGGTGGTTGTTGATTATGGCAATGGCATGGGCGCGTTGGCCTTCCGACCGTTGTGTGAGCGGTTGGGTATCGATCTCGTTGAACTTTACCCGGAACCAGACGCTAATTTTCCCAATCACGAAGCTAACCCAGCCATCGCGGAAAATCTTCATGATCTCACGGCTGCCGTGCTGGCCAATCAAGCTGAGATTGGTATCGCACTCGACGGTGATGCTGATCGCATCGCTTTCATGGATAACGAAGGCGTGCCGATTCGTGGTGATCAGATGTTGGCCTTTCTGGCCAAGGATTTGCTCAAGCGTGAACCCGGCGCCAAAATTGTCACCGCGCCTAATCAAAGCTGGAGCACGACCGACGCGATTCTTGGCGCCGGTGGGGAGGTGATTGAGTCCAGGATCGGTCGCACACTGGCGATTATGGCCATTCGTAATCAAGGCGCGGTTCTTGGCGGCGAAGTTTCCAGTCATTTCTTTTTTCGAGAGACCGAAGGCTTGGAACGATCGGAATACACGTTTTTGCGCGCCGTGCGGATTTGGCGCGAAACCGGACTTTCGCTCGCTGACGCGGTTCGGGATTTGCGCGTCTATCACAATAGCTGGGAAGTGAACATCGAAGTCAAAGATAAAGCGGTCGCACTCCAAGCGTTGGAAGACGTTTACGCCGCTACGGCGACGGTGGTTAATCGCTTAGATGGTATTCGCTGTGAATTTGATCGTGATTGGTGGTTTATTGTTCGACCATCAAACAACGAGCCATTGATTCGCATTACAGTGGAAGCGAAGAGCGAAGCGTTGATGGTGGCCAAACGCGACGAGATCGTGGCTTTGCTCTCGGACAAATAATTATGAAGTCGATCAATTCCAACTATCGCCAATTCGTCTTCAAAAATTATTCGTTTGATCAGGTGACTGGTCAGGCGGAATTTGTTTATCGATTGGATGATTTGGAATTCGTTGAGCGGGTAAAGTTTCCAGTCGTGATCGGAGCGACGATCGATGAAGTGGTTTTGAATAAGGCGTTGTTTGCTCTGCATCTAATCGGCGGGGTGAGTTATTACAAGGCGGGCTTGCCTAAAGAAATTATCATCGAGTCTGGTAGTTTAGATAAAAAAAACGCGGTGTTCTGGAATAAGCTGTACACACTCGGGCTCGGCGAATTCTTTTATCGTAATGATTTGGATTTCCGTGATCACATTCATTTTCCGTTCGTGACCAACGCGGCTGACCAATTCGACGCCGTTGGGACGTTGCCTGCAACGTCCACGCATTCCGGTGCCATTTTGCCGATCGGTGGCGGTAAAGATTCGTTGGTGGTTGTTGAAATGTTGAAGCGAGCGGGAATTGATTTTGATTTGTTGGAATTGGGGGATCATGTTCGAATTAACGACGTGATCCGTGCCGTTGGGGCCGACGCATTGCGAATCGAACGCCAAATTGACCCCAAATTATTCGATCTGAACAAGCAAGGTGCTTACAACGGTCACGTGCCGATTTCGGCCTACATCGCTTTCGCTTCGGTTGTTGTGACTGTGCTGCACGGCAAGCGCGACATTGTTTTAGCCAACGAACGCAGTGCTAACGTTGGCAACCTAAAGGTCGGAGAGGTGGAAATCAATCACCAGTATTCCAAGAGCTTAGAGTTTGAGCGCGACCTGCAACATTACGTCGCCGATGCGATTTCGCCGAGCATTCGTTACTTTAGCTTGCTGCGTCCGTTCTCAGAATTAGCCATTGCGAAAAAGTTTGCTGAGGCTGGGAAATATTTTGATGTTTTCTCCAGCTGCAACAAAAATTTTAAACAGGGTGGGGAACTGCCAGAGCATCGTTGGTGCGGCGATTGTGCCAAGTGTGCCTTCGTCTTCGCCATGCTAGCCGCTTGGTTGCCGCGAACGCAGCTCGAAAAAATCTTCGGTTCGATTTTCTTTGATCACGAGAATCTGCTCGAAACGTATCGCGACTTACTCGGCTGTGGTGTGAGCAAACCGTTTGATTGCGTGGGCGAGCCCGATGAAATGATCGCCGCGCTCGAACTCGCTCGTCGTCGTGGCGATCTGGACGATACGCTAGTGATGAAATGGTTCACAAACGAGATTCTGCCAAATCAAGCCGATCTCGACACAAAGATTGAGGCAGTGCTAGAACTGTCGAAGGAACACGCGATGCCGGATGAGTACGCGAAAATTATTTATGAAAATTAGTGATCTCGCCGACAAGCAAATCATCATTTTCGGCTTTGGCCGCGAGGGCCAGGCTACGCTTGAGGTGCTCGAACGTAAATTACCGGGCGCGAATATTATCGTGACCGACGAAAATGAGATCGCGGACGAAACGGTCCGGCCGGACCAAAACGTCCGCTTTGTTTCTATCGATCAGGCCATCGAACTTTGTGATGCGAACACCGTGGTGATCAAATCGCCCGGAATTCCGCCGCATCGGCCAGCTGTCGCCGCTTTCAAGTCTCGATGTGATTTAATCACATCGGCCACTAATTTATTCTTCGCCGAGCGCAAAAATAACGGCACGATTATCGGCGTGACGGGCACCAAAGGGAAGAGCACCACCGCTTCGCTCTTGGCGCACACGCTGAAAACCGGCGGCTTGCCGGCGATGCTGGTCGGCAACATTGGCGTACCGATGCTCAGCGCCGTGGACGCGCCAGACGATACAATCTTCGTGATCGAGCTTTCCAGTTACATGCTCGCTGACCTTGAGGTCGGTCCTGATATTGCCATCTTCCTGAACTTGTACGAAGAGCACATGGATTGGCACGGCACGGTGGGTGATTATCACGAAGCCAAATGGAACATCGCGGCCAAGCAAGGGCCGGGGGATTTGTTGATTTACAACGAGTCGTCGCCGAAACTCGTCTCGTTGGCTTCGACGGCGCCAGCTCGCCAAGTTCCATTTCAACGCATCGACGATCCGTTATTGCAAAACTTGAAACTCAAGGGCGAGCACAATCAAGAAAATGCTTGCGCCGTTCTTTTGGTCGCTGAATTACTTGGCGTGACCGATGAGAAGATCGCCGAGGCGTTTTCGACTTTTGTGCCGCTGCCGCATCGCCTCGAAGAAATCGCCACGGTGAACGGCGTGCTCTACGTCAACGATTCGATCTCAACGACACCGCAATCGGCGCTGGCGGCCATCGACGTATACGCCGACCGTCTCGGCGCCATCATCCTGGGCGGCAAAGATCGGGGTTATGATTTCTCCGAACTCGCCACCACGCTCAAAGATTTGCCAAACGTCACCCCGCTCATTTTGCCGGGCGGTGACCGCATCATCGAGGCGCTTAAATCACTCAACGTGCCACATCAAACCGTCGAGAGTCTCGATCAAACCGTCACTTGGTGTCAGCAAAATCTAAAATCCAACCAAGTTTGTCTACTTTCTCCAGCTTCTCCCAGCTACGGCTATTTTAAGAACTTTGAAGAGCGCGGCGATAAATTCCGTGCTAGAATACTGGCGTTATGATCTGGACGATATTATTGTTTTTGGTAGTTCTTTCCGTACTGGTGGTGGCCCACGAATGGGGTCACTATTTCGCGGCCAAGAAAATGGGGGTGGGGGTAGAGGAATTTGGTTTGGGTTTTCCGCCGCGGTTGTTTAAGTGGAAGGGAAAAGACGGCATGCTCTGGACGATCAATCTGATTCCACTCGGTGGGTTTGTGAAAATCAAGGGAGAAGGTTTGGAAGATCGGGAATCACCAGACAGTTTTGCTAAGAAAAGTATTCCGGCTCGCTTGCTGATTTTGCTGGCCGGCGTGGGCATGAATTTGGTCGTGGCCGCCGTGTTGTTATCGATTGGATTTGGCATGGGCCTGCCTTCGTACATCGAAGAGGGTGTTGAATCCGGAGCTGTGGTGCGTGATCAAGCGATCACTATCGCCGAAGTTTTGCCTGATTCTCCAGCGGCTCAGGCTGGGTTCGTTGCCGGCGATAAAGTTATTTCGATTGATGGCGTGGTGATGACTTCGGCGCAAGGCACGCGTGACGCTCTGGGCAATCCCAGTGAATCTGGAACTTT
>CAZCLT010000006.1:5310-26336 GCA_964499655.1 uncultured Gammaproteobacteria bacterium
CGCCAGGGTTCAACCATCGAAGCGACGGTGATCCCGGCCTACATCAAAGAGATCGATCATCTTGGTGTGGGTGCGGCCGTGGTTCAAACCGGCACGGTGAGCTATCCGTGGTATCTGGCGCCGGTCAAAGGGGCGCAAGCCACTTACACTTACACGGTGGCCGTGGCTGTAGGGTTGTACGATATGATTGTTGGCTTGGTGACGGGTAATGGCGTGAGCGCTGATGTTTCCGGCCCGATTGGCATCGCTAAAATGACGGGCGAAGTTGCCAGCATGGGTTTTGTTTACTTGCTGCAATTTGCCGCGCTCCTCTCCATCAACCTGGCCGTGCTGAACGTTTTTCCGTTTCCGGCGCTTGATGGCGGTCGCGCCGTGTTCGTCCTGATCGAAGCTGTCCGCCGTAAGCAAGCTAGTCCAACCTTTGAGGCGATTGTGCACAATTTGGGCTTTGCCGTGTTGATGTTGTTGGTGATCGCTGTGACTTACCGGGACATTTTGAACCTTTTCTAATATGAAATCCGAACTAGAAAAATTACGTGACGATTTAACTGGCGCTATTAAAAAAGCGGCTTCGAGTTTGGATCTCGAAGGCTTGCGTGTTGAATATTTGGGCCGCAAAGGTAAGCTGGCAGAACTCATGAAGAAATTGCCCGAGCTGACGGATGAAGCGCGCAAGGAAGTCGGCGTGATTGCCAATGAAGTGAAGGAATCGGTCGAAGTGGCGTTCATCGAAGCGCAAAAGGTGATCCAGGGGTTGGAGCAAGCCGCCCGCCACGAAGCCGATTGGATCGATCTCACCATGCCTGGTACGCCACCGACGCTTGGACATTTACATTTAACGACGCAGGCTATTGAAGAGATCACTGGAATTTTTTCTCGTTTGGGTTTTGTTCGGGTGCGCCATCCGGAAGTTGATTGGGATTATTACGCTTTCGAATCGCTCAACATGCCCAAGGATCATCCGGCGCGCGATGAATGGGAAACATTTTTCATGGCCGACGGTGATCGGGTAATGGAAGGGAAAAAGGGTAAGGTGGTGCTGACCCCACATACGTCCAACGGCCAGGTGCGCGAAATGGAAAAGGGCCACTTGCCAATCCGCATGATCAACATCAACAAGTGCTACCGCCGGCAATCCGACGTGAAGCACGCCACCATGTTCCATCAATTCGAGGGGTTGTTGATCGACAAAGATGTCACGATCGCTTCGCTGAAAGGCGTCTTAGATTTTTTTGCCGCTCAGTATTTCGGCGCTGATCGAGTAACTCGATTGCGTCCGCACCATTTCAGGTTTACTGAGCCAAGTTTTGAAGTCGACATCAGCTGTGATCTTTGTGGCGGCACCGGACGGTTGGCTAATGGTCGTTGCAAGATTTGCAAAGAAGGTTGGTTAGAGCTCGGCGGCGCGGGCATGGTTCATCCCAATGTGCTCAAAGCCGGCGGTCTCGACCCGGAAACGTACACCGGATTCGCTTTCGGTTGGGGCGTGGAACGCACGATGATGATGAAGAGCGGTATTAACATCGACGATATTCGTCTACTGTACCGTAACGACTTAAGATTCCTCGAGCAGTTCTAATATGAATATTCTTACCTCGTATAATTGGATTAAAGAATATCTGTCGACCAACTTGTCGCCGGAAGATTTTGCTCGTGAGCTCTCGCTCAAATCGATGAGCGTGGAATCGATCGATCATTTGGCAGACAAATTCGCGAACATGGTGGTGGGTGTGATCAAAGAAATTAAACCGCATCCCAAAGCTGATCGCTTGCAGATTTGTGTGACCGATGTGGGTAGCAGCGTGGTTGAAATTGTCTGCGGCGGCAGTAACGTGGCCGTTGGTCAGAAAGTACTTGTCGCTTTGCCGGGTGCTAAAGTGCGCTGGCACGGCGAGGGCGATTTGATCGAGCTCAAGGAAACGGAAATCCGCGGCGTGAAATCGATCGGCATGATTTGCGCGGCTGTGGAAGTTGGGTTTGAAAAAATCCCAGCTGGTGAGCACGAAATTTGGGATCTCACAACATGGACCGAGGCTGGAGCCGGTACGCCGATCGTGCAGGCGCTGAAGATCGACGACACGATTTTTGATATCGAAGTAACAACCAATCGACCGGACGCGATGAGTATTCTCGGATTGGCTAACGAAGGCGCGGCATCGACGGGCGGCACTTTCAAGATGGCTCCGCCAGCTGGAATTCCTGACGCGGTGAGTCCGATGCCGCTGGCTGTGCGCGTGCTCGACCCCGATCTTTGTCCTCGCTACATGGCGGTGGTAATTAAGAACGTCAAAGTTGGTCCATCGCCCGCTTGGTTGCAATTGAAGTTGTTGCTTTCTGGTCATCGACCAATCAACAACGTCGTCGACATCACCAATTACATTCTGCACGAAATGGGACAACCGCTACATGCTTTTGATTACGACACTTTGGAAGGCGGTGAAATCGTGGTTCGTCGCGCTCACGACGGCGAAAAGATTTTAGCGCTCGATGGCAAAGAATATGAAATCACGAAAAATAATTTGGTCATTGCTGATGCTGCCAAGCCAGTGGCCGTGGCTGGGGTGATGGGCGGGGAATTGACCGGCACGAAAAATGGTACGACGACCATCGTCTTCGAAGCCGCGGCTTTTGAACCGGTTTCGGTGCGTCGCACAGCGCGTGCCTTGAATTTGCAATCTGATTCGCAGTTACTCTTCGAAAAGGGCTTATCGGTCATCGCCCCGCAATGGGCTTTGGCCCAGGCGGTGAAAATGGCGCTCGAGTTAACCGGCGGGGAAGTAGCCAGCGCGGTGATCGACATTCAAGAAAAACCGTACGAGTGGAAGAAATTCACACTCCGACCAGAACGAGTTCGCGCCCAAATCGGCGTAGAGATTACGGACGAACGGATGGTTGAAATTCTAAAAAGCCTCGGCTTCATGTTTGATAACGTGGCGAATCCGCTGGAAGTCACCGTGCCATTTTGGCGCGATCACGACATCGAAGAAGAGATCGATCTGACGGAAGAAATCGCTCGCGTTTACGGTTATCACAATTTGCCATCAGTGTTGCCAGCTAGCCCACCACCAACCGAGGCTTCGGACCCGGCACTCGCTTGGGAGAGTTATGTGAAATCGTTTTTATTCTCGGCTGGTTACACTGAATTGTACGGTTATTCGTTTACCAGTGAGGACGAAATGAAGCGGTATGATTTGGATCCGGAGTCGGCGATGAAGATTTTTAATCCGCTCACATCCGATCTCACGCACTTGCGAACCAGCTTGATGCCGAGTTTGTTACGTGATGTTGAGGCCAACCAGGGCGAAGTGCAGAGTGGCAAAGTGTTCGAACTCTCACGAGTTTACGAACCGCAGGCCAAAGATTTGCCAGCCGAGCGCACCCATCTAGTCGTCGCTGAATTCGGGGTGGAGAACGTGGAAAAAGCGTTCCTAGATTTGAAGGGTGTACTAGTTGAACTGTGCGATCGCACTGGTCTGAACTTGCAGCTCGATCGAGTGGTGGCTGACGATCGTTGGCATCCAACGCGAACGGCGCGAATTCACGTGAACGGCGAACCGCTCGGTCGGCTCGGCCAAGTGGCGCCCGATGTTCAGGCGAAGTTCGGCGTGAAGCGACCAGTTGTTGCGCTTGAATTGGATCTTGAAGCAGTGATCGGGGCGATGCATCAGGTGCGACGCTATAGACCAATCGCTGAGTTTCCGGCCGTGACTCGCGACTTATCGATTGTTGTGGATGATCGCACTGAGTACGACGACGTGGTGAAAATTATTCGTCTGCAAAGCGAATTGGTCGAATCAGTGAAACTCGTCGATGTTTACCGTGGCGTTGGCGTGGACGATGGCAAAAAGAGCGTCACGGTTTCGTTGACGCTGCGCGCTAAAGACAAGACGCTTTCATCTGGCGAAGTCGATGAGGTTTTGAAATCCGTCGCTGAGCGTCTCGCTCAGGACTTTGGTGCTATAATTAGATAGTATGCTACTCGACTCCAAAGATATTCTGTTCATCATTCTCTCGTTCTGCGTGTTGTGGTTCACGGCTTTTCTCTGCTGGTTTTTGTACCAGTTGGCCATCGTTCTGCGCCGCATCAACGACGTGGTCGGTGAAGTGAAGACACAAATCGAAAAGGTGGAAGATGCGATCCACGGCGTGAAATCAAAATTTGAATTTGGTTCAACTCAACTCGGCTTCCTGGACGACACGATCAAGAAGGCAGTGGAATATTGGAAAGCGCCGAAGGAATAATGTTGACAAAATTGAAAAAATAGTGTTCAATCTCGCGGACAGTCAACGTCTACTGCGAGGTTTTTCATGTATACAGGTCATTGGGGTTCATTGGCGCAGCATGCTCGTTTGCTTCACCGCTTCGCCGAGGCGGACATCGAAGCTCGGCGCGAGCTGATACTACGAAATGACGGCAAGCTTTACCAAGCGATCTGGTGGGCCAAGGACTTGTCTGTTCATTACGACAAGTCCAAGTTCTTGGATGTCCTGAAGGATTGGCTCTTCACGTTGCGCGACTTGCTTGCCGAAGGACGCCTGAACTGGGATTACGTCCGAGGCGACGTGATCAAGCTCGCCCAGGGTGAGCACTTCGGCTGGGTGTTCGGAGAAGCCTTCGACCTCCTGCTCGACATCGTCCATCAGCATGGCACAGAAGGCGAGCTGCGACACTTGATCAACGTCAGGGTTACCATGCCGGCTTGGCGCGACGAGACAGTCGATGTCTTGCTCTGCGCCAAGTACGGCCTGACGTACATTACGCCGAAAGAGCGTTTCGCCGCCTCTTCCAAGGCGCTCGGGCTCGACACGCTCGATCTGGGTGGCGGCAGTCCGAAATGACAACGAGCACTCGTGCTGGCCGTACCTCTCAAGGTCGGCCTCTTTTTTATTGTTTTAACTTTATCGCCGACCGGATGTAATCTTAAAACATCAGTTCAAAAAAATAGGCACCCGGAGGCGGGTGCAGTCGGCTAGTGGCGCCGATCGAGGGCGACGGTGGTCTTTACTTCGTGCCACCAAGGAACATGTGGGGACATGATCCTGGGCGCTTCACCCAGCCACATGTATCCGTCGCTGAGCCAATGGTCTGGCAAGTCGTCGCCAGTCAATCGGTCTTGCGGCAGACCGAGCACGATTTTTACGGCGTTAGGAGGACTGATGTCTAGCTTGGCCAAACCAAGCTTGTACTCACAGAGCTCTGACGCATTGACCGCCTTGATTGCCTCCGCGAGTTCCGACTCGATTCGAATTTCAAGCAATCTTCTCGCGCCGAACTCAGCGTTGCTTTCCTCCTCCTTGTCTCGCTTCCAGCGCTTCTTGCGTTCATTCAGGTAAAAAGCCACCAGTTGGGGAATGGTCATTTCGATCTGCATCTCAGCTCCACGAGGTGGCACGAAGGTAACACATCTAGATGTTTTGATCCAGGGCGACCGGTGCTGAGACGCCAGTTTCTTTGGCGTGTGTAACTCGTCGAGTTAAATCTTTAACCATCGCTAGTAAGGCGATTTGGAAGAGAATCGAAAGCAAAAAGCCGTAGTGCAAAGTTGATTGCGGGGCGAACAAATATAAGGAAATAAACAGACATAACGCCATCGCGCGGCCCAAGTTCAGGAAAGTCTCACGATCGGTGAGTAGGGCGTAGCGATGGCTTTTCGGTTCGGCTTTCTCTTGTTGCTCAACGATTTCGTACATGATGGCGGCGAGCGATGGCCAGCGGAAGGAAGCGACCGAAGCGTTAACAACGAAGTAGAGCAGGGCTCCGAGCGGCGAGAATAAAGCGACGAACAATGTTTTAGCCGTGGCATTAACCAGCACCCAGAAGCCAAAAACTTTGGGGTGATCTTTGTGTTTTACCCGTTTGCCGAGGTAATACATCATCAGCGCGGCAATACCGGCCGAGATCGATTGAATCGTACCAACAGATTCTTCCAAACCGATGAAGGTGAGCGTGATGATAATCGGAAAGATCGCATCAAAGCCATCAATAAAACCGCTGAGAATTTCCGAGCCTCGTAGGCGATTCCAAAGCGACGAAGCACGGCCAATCGTCAATCGATCGATTTTGACCGGAGCGAAACTCACCTGGCTGACTCGGTAGCCAACGACGAGCATCAATGTCCAACCGACTACGCTCATCAAGCGATAGGCCAAATCCAGCGAATAGAGATCGAGTTTTTCACCCAACACCAAAAACCAACCGATGATGAATGGCGCGAAGATGCTGGAGATGGCGCCGAGCGTGGATTCTAGGCTGATGAAGTTAAAGCGATTATCACTACTAGTGGCTCGCGACGTTAGGTAATTTCGGTTGCCCCAGAAAAAGCCCATCGAAGTACCGGTCAACATGCCGAACATCCAAACGTCATTAATCGCTGTGGTGTTCGTGAATACCAACAAGAGCGGTCCTAGCCCAGCCAAGGCACAACCCAAAAAGAAAAGTTTCTGAGCCGGAAAACCAGATTTCAATAATTTTCCATTCAGAAGAAATCCAATCGGCAAGCTGGAGAGAAAACATAAATTGTACAAGGCGATGGAGAGCGGATCCTGCGAAGCGCGCCACAGAAACGTCTGCATGAAGGTGAGAATCATCGGATTGGCCAACCCAAACAAAAAATATCCACCCAGCAACCGGCGCTGATCGCTTGAGAGTTGTCCAAGATATTTCTTCTCTTTATCGATGAATCCGCGCAACGACATAACGAATTCTATTATACGCTAAAAAAAGAGGCACCCGGAGGCGGGTGCAGTGCGCTAGGGCGGAGCCGGGTTGGTCGCCGAGATGACCATCACGTTGGAGACCACGACGGTCATCTTTTCGTTGCCGTAAGTCGGGGAGATAAGCGATTTCTCGGTTCCCACCGGAACCGCCAGGACCATCATCATCACGAAACCATCCGGACTTTTGTCGCAATCCTGGCGGTTCTGGTCGAAGAAGAGCACGAGCGCGTCCGGTGGCAGGCCCAGCTGTTCTGGCTTGAACTTGGCGCAGGTCCGCCAGCCGTCCAGACCGCCGTTCATCGAATCGGTGCCCGCGACCACGATTTCCCAGCTCTGGCCTTGGAAGCGCTTGAGCGCTTCGGCCATGATCCTGGTCATGGCACTGTCCGCATCGGAAGGGGCTTGAAGCCCGGCGATGCGGTCGCTCTCGGCCTCCACCTGTTCAGGCGTGACCGGAACGATGTCCGGCACGGGGTGATCGTTCGCCTCGTTGGCGCAGGCGGACAGCAGAAGAGTGGGAAAGATCATTATTGACTCCGGGGAGTTGGGTCGAGATGCCGCTCTTAAATATCAGAAAATCATTGTTTGGTCAAGGCTACAAAACCAAAACCCCGCTGTTGAGGCGGGGTTTGGTGGTCCCGAGTTTGCCTATTCGGCTAGCCATTCGAAGCTTGGTGATCCAAGCGAAGAATGGTGGACGGGACGGGGTTCGAACCCGCAACTACTGGATGACGAGCCGGTCGAAGTTACCATTGACTTCTACCCGCCCAAGTCCAACTCGGGGCAAAAACAAATAATAACTCCCATTTTAAGGGGAGTTATTATTAGCGTCATCCAGTTTGGATTCTATGATGAACCTCAACCGGCTTATCTATATTGCAACAGTTTTACACAGTTCGGTCAAGGGTGACGTGTGTGGATAAGTAAAAAATACACCCGGGCGGCGACGAAATGAATCGTCGACCGCGCCGGGTACGAGGTTTACTTCACATCCATGCGACTGAGCAGGCTTGAGATCACGGCTATGGCGAAGAAGGTCATGCTGATCGCTATGAGTAGGCCGTACACCCACATAAACCACTGTGGGTAGCTGAAAGGTGTCATGATGAGCGCGAACGCCGCATCGGCTAGGAGCAGGTATACTCCGGCCATACTCGTCAGATTGCGCTGGCGGCGGGTCATGCGCAGGAAGGAGAGTAACTTCGCTTTCGGTTGATTGTATTCGGTCATCTGTACTCCCAGAGTTCCGATTAAGATAATCAAAAAAACCGCCTCCGGTCAAGCCTAGCGGTCGGGGTATGGTTCTGGTAATCTACCCCTGTTATGAACCCCCAGGATTTTGTTCACCTCCACGTGCACTCCCACTACTCGCTTTTGGAGGCGCTGCCCAAGCCAAAAGCCTTGGTGGCCAGGGCTAAAGAGCAGGGGATGAAGGCGATTGCGCTCACCGATAACGGAGC
This sequence comes from uncultured Gammaproteobacteria bacterium, assembly GCA_964499655.1. GTDB lineage: Bacteria > Patescibacteriota > Patescibacteriia > UBA9934 > UBA9934 > CAYPRR01. Next base: position 13,488 of record CAZCLT010000006.1, read on the forward strand.
GATGTACGGGGCGGTCGAGTTTTACAAGGCGGCGAAAGAGGCGGAAATTAAGCCGATCATTGGGCTGGATGCTTATGTGGCCAGCCACAAAATGACGGAAAAGCGTGCCCGTATTGATGAACGTTCAGCACGATTGGTGCTAATTGCCCTTAACGACGTCGGTTATCACAACTTGATCCAGATCGCCACAGCCGGTTTTCTAGAAGGGTTTTATTACAAGCCACGCGTCGACAAAGAATATTTAGCGTCTCATGCGTCAGGTCTCGTCGCTCTCTCGGGCGCTGTCTCCGGAGAAATTCCAGCGGCGCTGTTGCAAGGTGATCACGAGAAGGCCAAGCAGTTGCTCGCGCGCTACCAAGAAATTTTCGGCGTGGAGAACTTTTATCTCGAGCTCATCCACCATCCAGATTGGCCGCGCCAAGAAGAAGCCAACGGCTTGATCAAAGAGCTCGCCAGAACATCGGGCGCGCCGCTCGTGGTCACGAAAAATATTTTCTACCTCAACCCCGAAGATCGCGAGGGTTACGAAGCGCAAATGTGCATCGCTCGCGGCCGAACGCTCGACGAGTTTCGCCAAACCAACGCCGACGATGTCGATCTCTCTTTTGGTACTCCCGAAGAAATCTGCGCCGCCTATGCCGACGTGCCCGAAGCGCTTCTCAACACCAAGCGTATTGCCGATCGCGTCGAGTTTCAAATGGAGCTCGGCAAAAACTACTTACCGATCTTTCCGCTACCGGACGGCAAGAGCGACAATGATTATTTACACGAACTTTCGCTCGCCGGTTTGGCCAAGCGTTACCCAGCGATCACGCCCGAGATTACCGAGCGCTTCGAGTATGAATACGGCGTGATGAGCCGGATGGGTTTTGCTTCCTATTTTATTATCGTGCAAGACTTCATCAACTGGGCTAAAGCCAACGGCGTGCTGGTCGGCCCGGGCCGCGGTTCGGCCGCTGGTTCGATCATCGCTTATGCCCTGGGGATAACTGATTTGGACCCTTTGAAATATGGGTTATTGTTCGAGCGTTTCTTAAACCCAGATCGTGTTTCCATGCCGGACATCGATACCGATTTTTCGGATAAAGATCGCGCCAAGGTGATGGAATACGTCACGGCCAAATATGGCGTGGACCACGTAGCCGGCATTATTACTTTTGGAACGATGATGCCGCGCGCGGCCGTGCGCGACGCAGCGCGCGTGCTCGGCCTTTCTTTTGGCGAAGCTGATCTGATCGCCAAGTGCGTGCCGCCGCCAGTGCAGGGCAAACATACGCCGCTCAAAGTGGCCATCGTCGAGCACGCTGAACTGCGCGAAGTTTACAACGGCAATTCGATGTCGCGTCGCGTGATCGATTTAGCGATGAAGATGGAGGGCAATCCACGCCACGCTTCGCAGCACGCTTGCGGTATTGTGATCGGCGACGTGCCGTTAGTCGGTCGAGCGCCGTTGCAGGCTGGTCAGCGTGAAGATATGGCGCTGGTTACTCAGTACTCGCTGAATTCTGCCGAAGCGGTTGGTTTGGTGAAGATGGACTTTCTAGGTTTATCAAACTTAACAGTGATTCAGGACGCGCTCGACATTATCGAAGCGGTTTACGGTGACAAGATTGACATCAGTTCGATTCCACTCGACGATCAAAAAACTTTTGAATTACTTTCGCGTGGCGATACCACCGGCGTCTTTCAGTTGGAATCGGATGGGATGAAGCGCTACATCCGCGAACTCAAGCCCTCGGCCGTGGAAGACATCATCGCCATGGTGGCGCTTTATCGCCCGGGTCCGATGCAATTTATCGATTCCTACATTCGTCGCAAGCACGGCAAAGAGAAGGTCAGTTACGAACATCCGCTGATGGAAAACGCTTTCCGCGAAACGTACGGTATTCCGGTTTACCAAGAGCAAGTCATGCAAATCTCCAAAGATTTGGCGGGCTTCACTGGTGGCGAAGCTGACACCTTGCGCAAAGCCATGGGTAAGAAAATCGCCGAGCTGATGGAGAAAATGAAGGCCAAGTTCATCGCCGGCGCGGTGATCAAAGGTGTTTCCGAGAAGATCGCCGGGGTGATTTTTCAGAAGCTGGAAGATTTTGCCGCTTACGGTTTCAATAAGTCGCACGCCGCTTGTTACGCCATCATCGCTTACCGCACTGGTTACTTGAAGGCGCATTACCCGGCCGCCTTCATGGCCGCGCTCATGAACTCTGATCTGGGCACGCTCGATCGCATCACCATCGAAGTCGAAGAATGTAAGCGCTTGGGGATTAAGGTATTGCCGCCTGATGTGAACGAATCGTTCCCGGGTTTTGCTGTGGTGAAGGAAACCGGCAACATTCGCTGGGGATTGACGGCGGTGAAAAATTGCGGCGAAGAAATTGCTCGTGAGATTGTGCGCGAGCGAAAAACTAATGGCGACTACGTTGATTTGGCTGATTTCGTGACGCGCATTTCTTCCTCGCACTTTAACAAGAAATCGCTGGAAGCGTTGGTTTGCGCCGGCGCCCTCGATCGGTTTGGTGATCGTTCCACGCTCTATGCCAACCTTGATCAACTTTTGATGTTCAACAAACAGACGCAAAAAGATTTGGCGCAAAATCAAGTTTCGATGTTTGATCTGTCGCCGCAAATGGCCAGTAGTAAGCTGACGCTCCGCAGTGCCAGCCCGTTGCCGCCTTCCACGCTGCTTGGTTGGGAGCGGGAACTGCTGGGAATTTATGTTTCCTCGCATCCGGCTGACGCTTTTGGTGAGCGTGTCGCCACCTACGTAGCTGGCTGTGTTGATACTCAGACCAAAGATGACGAATCGTTGATTACCGTGTGTGGCGTAGTGATGGAGGTGAAGAAAATTCTGACGAAGAAAAAACAGGAGCCGATGGCCTTCGTCAAGCTAGAAGATCGTAGTGGCCAGGCCGAGCTAGTAGTGTTTCCAAAATTATTTCAGCGAGTTGGACCGAGTTTAGAAGTTGGCGCGATGATGATCGTGGCCGGCAAGGTTTCGGTGCGTGAACGCGAAGGGAGCGATCAGATCGATCGGGCGATTCTGGTCGATAAGTTGATTCCTTTTACTGATAGTCACGTCGATGCACTCGTTGATATGTTGGCCCAAGGCACTTGGTACGAAGACGGATTTGCACAGGCCGAATCATCATCGGCGCCAAAAATCGACACCGAAGCCGTCTCGATCATCATCCCAGAAAAACCCTCGCACGAATTGATCGTGAAGTTGCGCGCGATCTTTCAGGCTGCGCCGGGCCGGCATCAAGTTTACCTGTTAGTCGAGTCTGGTGGCGGTCAACGCAAGGTGGCGACTGAATACTCAGTACATCGCACCAACGTGCTTTTGGAGCAGATCGCGGCCGTGGTTGGAGCGGCTAACGTCTTTTAGGTGTATAATAAGAGAAAATAAGGAGGAAAACATATGATGGCTGATACTCGTTCTCGAAGTGGGGCGCCGCGATTGTCACAACGACCGCTCTCGCGTGGCTTGCGCGTCTATCAAAAAATAGCAATTGTCTTTGTAATTATTTCATTTTTGCTGCTTCTTGGTGTGTTGTATTTGTCGATTTCTAGTGCCACCATCAAAGTTACGCCCAAGCCGCAAGTGGTTAGTGCGACGGTGGCGATTGATTTAAATTCAGCGCCAAGTTTGATTGGTCAGGCCGGAGGGGTCGTGCTGTCTCAATCCTTTACCAAAGCCAAGCAGTTTAGTTTGCCGGCTGAAGGCGGCACGCCGGTGGAAGCCAAGGCCAACGTTAAAGTTACACTGATCAACGAAACTGGATCGGCTCAGCCGTTGGTTGGTAATACGCGTTTGCTTTCGGAAGAGGGAGTGCTCTTCCGTTTGGACAGTGCCGTTAATATTCCGGCGAATGGCCAAACCGATACCACGGCGCATGCAGATTTGCCTGGCGCGGGCGGCGACATTGGTCCAACTCAATTTACGATTCCTGGTTTGCCGGCGAATTTGCAAGACGATATTTATGCCGTGAGCGTCGAGAAAGCGAGTGGTGGCGTGAGTTATATTCACGTGGTCACCCAAGCCAATTTGGACGAAGCGGAAAAAGAATTGGCCGATGAAATTCTTGAAGAAGCGAAGTTAGTTTTGCGTGAAAAAGTTGATGCTAAGTTGACTGGTGAATCGTACACAGTGGAAGTTGTTGAGCGGGTGAGTGACACGCCACCCGGTACCCAGGCTGGTAGCTTCAATATTTCGCTCACCGTAAATGTGACTGGTGTTTACTACGATGAAGTGTCGCTGGCTGCGGCGGCCAAAGCTCAGCTAGTCGAGCAATTGCCAACTGGTTACGATCTGCTCGAAGCTAATACCAAAGGGTTGCAAGTAACGGTCGGTACAGTTGATGTGGCCAAAGGCACGGCATCCGTTTCCGTCTATTTGGACGGCACAGCGGTGATTTCGACCAGCTCCGATGTTCTGCAAAAAGATCGTTTGATCGGTCGCAGTCCGGAAGAGATTATCGCCTTGCTCAAGGCTTCGGAAGCTATCGACGACGTTTCCATCACCTTTACGCCGTTCTGGCTGAAGCGTGTGCCCACCCTCAAAGATCACATTCAAATTATCGTCGAGGAACCGAGTAAATAACACTTGCGTCGCGGCCCGATTTCCTCTAAAATTCGTGCATTATGGAAAACGAACATTTGCACGCCATGAGGCACACCGCGGCCCATGTTTTAGCCGCGGCCGTTAGTCGGTTATATCCGGGAGCCAAGTTTGGCGTTGGGCCAGTGGTTGAAAACGGCTTTTTTTACGATATTTGGTTGCCCGAGCCGTTGGCTGAGGAAGATTTGAAGAAGATCGAGAAAGAAATGCACAAGGTCGTTAACCAAGGCCACGACATGGCACGATCGGAAATGCCGATCGATGAAGCGATTGAATTTTTCCGCGCCCGCAACCAAGATTTTAAAGTTGAGCTGTTGACTGATTTGAAGGAGAAGGGGACGACCAAAATTAGCGAAGAAGAGGCTCAAGATCTCGACGCTTCCAAGCCAACGGTGGCGACGATTTATCAGACGGGTGAATTTATCGATCTCTGCCGAGGTCCACACCTGGCCAACACCAAAGAAGTCGGCGCTTTCAAGCTGTGGAAAATCGCTGGCGCTTATTGGCGTGGCAGTGAAGAGAATCCGCAGCTGCAGCGCGTTTACGGTTTGTGTTTTGCAAGTGAAGCGGAGTTGGATGCTTATTTGAAGATGTTGGAAGAAGCGAAGAAGCGCGATCACCGCAAGCTCGGCGCTGAGCTTGGGCTATTCGCTTTCTCACCGCTGGTTGGTTCTGGTTTGCCGCTCTTTACGCCCAAGGGCACCGTGATCCGCCGCCAACTCGAGGAGTTCGTTTGGCAACTGATGAAGCCGTACGGCTATGAACGCGTGCATATTCCTCATTTGGCCAAAACCGATCTGTACAAAACTTCGGGCCACTGGGACAAATTCATGGACGATATTTTTCACGTCTCGTCCAAAAAGTCGGATGAAGCTTTTGTGCTCAAGCCGATGAACTGCCCGCATCACACTCAGATTTTCGCCTGCGAGCCACGCTCTTATCGTGATTTGCCGTTGCGATTTTCCGAGGTCACCACCGTTTACCGCGACGAAAATACTGGTCAGCTGGCCGGCTTGACTCGAGTGCGTTCCATCACCCAAGATGACGCGCACATTTTCTGCACGCTCGATCAGGTGAAACAGGAGGCGCTCGGTATTTACGAAATCATCACCAAGTTTTACGCCGCTTTTGGCATGCCACTGCGCATTCGTCTTTCCGTGGATGATCCGGCGCATCCGGAGAAATATTTGGGCGGTCGAGACGTTTGGACTGGCGCGGTCGCCACGCTGAAAGGGTTGCTAGATGATCTCGGTAAAGAGTATGAACTCGGCGTGGGCGAGGCGGCATTTTACGGCCCGAAGATCGATTTCATGGCCCAAGATGCGATTGGCCGCGAGTGGCAATTAGCGACCATCCAGTTGGATTTCAATCAACCAGAACGCTTTGGCTTGGAATACACGGCTGACGACGGCTCCAAACAGCGGCCAGTGATGGTACATCGCGCTATTTCCGGCTCGCTTGAACGCTTCACGGCTGTACTCATCGAGCACTACGCCGGAGCGTTCCCAATGTGGCTAGCACCGGAGCAGGTGCGAATTTGTACCGTCGGCGATGACTTTGTGCCGTTTGCCAAAGAGTTGGTCGCGAAGCTCAAAATGGCTGATGTGCGCGTGGCATTGGATGATTCAGCCGAGAAGGTCGGCAAGAAAATCCGCAACGCCGCCATGATGAAAACGCCGTGGACGATTGTGATTGGCGCCAAAGAAGCCGAGGGTGGCGATTTCCAAATCAAAATATTCGGCCAGGAAGACGCTATCGTCATCCCGGCCGAACACTTAGTTGAACAAATTTTACAGGCTTCCAAGATGCCACTTTAGGCGGCGTGTTTTCGAGCGCGTTCGACTGCTTCGGCTTTTCGAGCGGCGACATCGGCCTGATCTTCAGGCATGGCCATCGGCATATTTTCGATGGCCGTTTTGGCGATTTCAGTAGCCATATTTTCGAGCGCGCTTTTCATCGCCTCGTTCGAACCCTCGATTTTGGCCAGTGCCGTCAGATCAACGCTATTGATCGCAAATTCAACCGTGTTTTCCAGTTCGGCGGGGTCCAGAACTTCGCCTTTGAGCTGTTCGCGCAAAGCTCGGCGCAAAGTAGCCATCTTCTTTTCCATCATCAAATAGGGATTTTTGCCTTGTTCGATAATCGGTGCGCCACTTCGAAGATCGGCCTTGGCTGCCGCTCCGGGCTTTGCTTCAAAGGCTTTACCTCGGTAATCGCCGCCTTCCGGTTGTCGTTTACTAAGGAATTCTGCTCCAGTAGCCATATGTGGATAAGTTAGTGATTCTGGGGTTATTTTAGCAGGTTTGGCCAAGGATTGACAAAAAGTCGAAAATCAGTTATCTTTGTTGGTCCAACCTCAGGAGGTGTGACGTGTCTGAAGCCCTTTCCAACGCAACCAACGTCGTCGATTTCGACGGCTTCCCACGACCGACCCCGCCCAAGTTGAAGCACGTTCCGGCCGGTACGGCCGTGCATGAGGTCTTCAGCAGCGGTCACCCGGACGAAGATCGTCTCCGTGGCAGTCTGCAGGGGATCACCTTGGCCGGAGGGCCGATCTCCCTGCGTGAGCGGCGTCTGGTCCATCGCGTGCTGACCCCGGTCCTGGAGATCGGCCAGGCCACGCAGCGTGACCAGCTCGTGATCTCGCTGCGTGCCGCCGGCTTCGACATCAACCCCCGCCGGGCCCGTTACGGACCCACCTGTTGGTCGCTCCGGGACTGGATCGACCGGTGCGTCGAGGCCGTCTGGGACTTCGAGGGCCAGACGGGCGACCTGCCCAGCTGGCTCGCCGCCCTGTGCGAGATCATCGCCCAGGAAGCCATCCGTCCGCACGAGGTGGACGGTCTGCCCCCCGCGAACTTCTTCACCCCCTGGGAGATCACCTCCAAGATCCGCTACACCTGAACCACTGCGGTTCCTCTAGAAATAGAGGGACCGCGCATTTTTTTAATCGACTCCGCCACTTCCTTCAGCAAGAACTACCCAATTCCGTACCGTCTGCTATATTGTCGCCGTATGCCACTTCCCAAGCTTCTGGTCATCGTCGGCCCAACGGCCTCGGGTAAAACCGCGCTGGCATTGGAATTGGCTAAGCAATTTGATGGGGAATTGATCGCCGCTGATTCCCGGACAGTTTATCGAGGTATGGACATCGGCACGGCCAAGCCGGTTGGGGTGCACAGAGCTGTGGCCCACGATTACGGCTCTGGCCCGATGGACATCAATCAACTAGTGGCCGAACAACCAATCATCGTGGAGGGTGTGCCGCACTGGGGGCTGGATTTGGTCGACCCGGATGAGGATTTTACCGTCAGTGATTTTAAGAAGTATTGTTTAACCAAGATTGCTGAAATTACCGAGCGCGGCCACCTGCCGATTCTGGTTGGTGGTACCGGACTTTATATTCGTTCAGTTGTGGATAACTTATCGCTGACCGAAACTCCGCCCAACCTGGAACTCCGCGCCGAGCTGGAGCGACTGACCAACGCTGAACTCCTCGAACGTCTGGAACGCCAAGATCCAGAGACGGCCGAGACGATCGATTCCATGAACCGTCGCCGGCTAGTTCGAGCGTTGGAAATCATCGAGACGACCGGCGCGCCACTCTCGGCTTCGCAAACTAAAGGCGAACCATTGTTTGATTTGTTAGAGATTGGAGTTGAAGTTGAACGTGAAGAACTGATGCGTCGCATTGATGAACGAGTTGATGGCATGATCGCCGGCGGTTTGGTCGATGAAGTGCGCGCGCTCAAAGAAAAATATGGCTGTGATGGTCAAGCGATGACTGGTATTGGCTACCGGCAGATTTGCCAATTCTTACAAGGCTATGTCACACTCAAAGACGGGATCGAGCTATTGAAGCGCGACAGCCGAGCTTATGCCAAACGGCAATTAACTTGGTTTCGGCGTGATGAGCGGATCCACTGGATTAAGCAGCGACAAGAGGCGATTGATTTAATGGCCAATTTTTATGACCATAACCCACCTCCTGCCAAAGCCGATTAGAACCATACTTCGAAAATTTTTGCGTTTCATGGAAAGCGTCTGGCTTGCGGGGTCAGACGTTTTTTGTCCCTGTTGTTGGTCTAACTGGCGGCAGTTCGCGCCAGGTGGAGTCAATAAGCGGGTTTGTGCTCGGTGCCCGAAGTGCGGCGCCCTAGAACGTCATCGCTTGTTTGCTTTGTATTTTAAAGCGCGTCCAAAATTGGTGCCGGTTGACGCGAAGGTTTTGCACGTCGCACCCGAAGGACCAATTGAGCGACTTTTTTATGCGCGCGATGACGTAGATTATATTCGTGGCGATTTGCGTCCACAGCGTGGAGAATTGCCCATGGATGTTTGCGCCCTGCCGTTTAGCGATGGGGAATTGAACTTAGTGGTCGCGACGCACGTGTTGGAACACGTCATTGACGACGGCCAGGCGATGCGTGAAATTTATCGGGTACTGCGGCCGGGCGGCGTTGCGATTCTGCTTTCTTCAATTGATTGGAATCGCTTGGCGACTTATGAGGACTCGAAGATTGTGTCGCCGGGTGCTCGGCGCAAAGCCTTTGGTCACGAGGGTCATGTGCGAGTTTATGGACTCGACATGATCGAGCGGTTGCGTCAGGCTGGTTTCCAGGTAGAGATTGACCCGTTCTGGCAAAAATTTACCGTCTCCGATCGCCTCCGTTACGGTCTGCTGGCAGAGAACATGATTTTGGGGTGGAAGTCGTAATAAAAAAAATCCGTCCCGAGATTATCGAAGGACGGATTTTTCAATTTATGATCCAAGTTTCTCGCCAAGAATTCTCGCCGTGGTGTCTGGATCAGCGTTGCCGCGGGATTCTTTCATCACCTGGCCAACGAACCACTGCAAAAGTTTTACCTCGCCAGCCTTGAAACGAGCAACCTCGGAGCTGCTGCGCTCAATCACGCTATCGATGATCTGAGCGAGCGCTGTCACGTCATCCAGCCGAGTGGCGCCAAGCTCTTCCATCGCCTGGCTCGGATCAATGCCGTCGTCGAGCATCCGATTCAAGACTTCTAGTCCTTTGGTGCCCGTGAGCTTGCCATCGCCGATCAGTTTGATGAATTCGGCGAAATTTTCTGGCGTGATTTTCATCGTTCGAACATCACCACCACGTTTGGCGAGTTCGCCCATCAATTTGTTGAGTAACCAACCAGCCACCAGTTTAGCCATTTTTTTCTGCGCCTCTGGAACTTCGTCGCGATTCACCTGGTCATCAGCCTCCAGCCAGCCGCCCAGTTCGCTCATCGTGTGCTCAACAAAGTCGGCGATGGCTGGGTCGTCGACCATCTGCCGAGCATCTTCGATTTTAAAACCGTATTCAGTGACCAGGCGTCGGCGGCGATTCCAAGGGAGTTCGGGAATGGTCTGGCGGATTTCCTCGGCCAATTCAGCTAATTCCATCGGTGGAATGTCGGGCTCGGGGAAATAGCGGTAATCGGCTGCTTCTTCTTTGGTGCGTTGTTCTTCGGTGCGACCCTTGGCATCATTCCAACCGCGCGTGGTGGTGATGCGTGGCGGTTGACCTTGCTCCCAAAGTTCGGTTTGACGTTTGATTTCGTATTCAATCGCTCGATCAACCATGCGGAACGAATTGACGTTTTTAATTTCCGTTTTTGGTGAGAGTGGCGCTAGTGATCCGTCTTCTAGCACTTCGCGCATCGAGATGTTTACATCACAGCGCAAGTGGCCTTTTTCCATGTCGCCCTCGGAAACGCCAAGCGTCCGCACGAGCAAGCGTAACTCTTGCAAATAAGTTTTCGCCTGCGCCGCGGTTTTGAAATGCGGCTTGGTGACGATTTCGCACAGTGGCGTGCCACCGCGGTTGTAATCGACGTAAGTTTTACCATCATCACCGTGGATGTTTTTGGCCGCGTCTTCTTCCAGGTGTAAACGTTCAATGCCGATGGTGACTGGCTCTGGTTCACCAGCCACTTCTAACACGATTGAGCCATCGTGCATCACTGGCAAATCAAATTGAGAGATTTGATAGCCCTTGGGCAAATCTGGGTAGAAATAGTTTTTCCGATCAAATTTGGAATGCGGAGTAATCTGGCCATTTAAACTCAAGCCGATTAAAATCGCCCAGCGGATCGCTTGTTCGTTGGCCACCGGCAAACTACCAGGGTGACCTAAACAAATCGGGCAGACGTTACTGTTGGGCGGCAAAGTTTCCCCGTGCGCTGAGCAGGGGCAAAACATTTTTGATTTGGTTTTCAGCTGAACGTGGGTTTCTAGACCAATGACCGGAACTAATTTCATAATTTATTTCTTGGCCTCCAGATATAACACAGTCGAATAAATAACGAAGAGTGGCAGTAGGGCAACGTCGAGCGCGGCCGAGATCACCTGATCAACGATGGTTACCGGGGCGTTGACGTACGCTTCGATTCCGATTCCAGACAGACCAAGATAAAGGCCGGTCAAGCACAAGGTCAGGAACAGGTAGGCTAGGAAGATGTAAGCGTTGCCGCCAAATTGACGCCACAACATTGGCCAGAAACGTCCGCGTACCAACGCCTTGCTTTGATGGAAAGCGGCCATGAAGCCTCCGCCTTCAATTAGGATGATGGTCGGGGCAAAGGCGTACCAGATCCAAAAGATAATGCCTGGGACTACCAGCAACATGAACCCTACCAGATTGAGGAAACTGGTCAAAATGGAGGCTAGTAAATAGGGGATCAACACCTGCCAGGCCAGTTTACTGATCACTAAGCTGTCATTTTTTTTGCCAGTGACAATTTGGCGAGTGGTGATGATCATCGCCACAATGGCCCAGATCGATAGGATGCTGTAGGCCACCATCGAAAACATCATGTCGGACAAAGCGTCGAATTGAGTCGGTAACGCTAGACCGGCTAACAAATTTAAGACAACTGGAACTAACAACCAACCAGAAAAACCCAGGAAAGTGTAGGGCTCTTGTTTAAAAATTTTCCAGCTTTGAGCCAAGAGGCTAGCAACGCCTGGTAAGATTTTTGGTTCACTTATTTTTTCTGAGACTGTCATAAACGAGGTAATCAGAAATCAAAATGATCGGTGTTACCAGGGCGGTGATGCCCATGATGATGATGTTGCCCGTCAGATCAGCGATTTTGAAAACGACGGCGTCATTGATGGTGGAGAGTGATGCCAGACCGATGTTAACGCTGGCAATCGCTCCGATCTGCAGCGCGGCCACCGGAATCGAGTACACCAGTTTAGGTACGATTAAGCGCCAGGTAGTTGCCCAGAAGCGGCCTTTGACCAAAGCTAAAGAAGATTTGAGTGATTGAGTGATCCCTTGATCGGCTAGTACCAGTTCTAGTCCAGAGAACGATAGGCTGATGGAAACAAAGAAACAACCAGCCAAGGCAGCGATGGTGCCAAGAAAGGTCAACAGTAGCGCAAGGCCGCCCAGAACCGAACCGCCATCGGTGAAAACGTTAGTAACGATTAGCGCAATACCGGGGACGATCAGTAAGATCGGCAACATCATCGCCAGGCCACGCAGTAGACCCATCACCAAATACGAAATCATTTTGCTCCAGGTTTTTTGATTGATGGCTTTAAGATTGGCGGTCTTGTCCTTTGATTGCGCCTCGACCATTTGCATCAGGCTCATGGAAATCCAAACGCCCACCAACGGCGTCACGATCAGTGATGTTAAGACGGTGATCGAAAGTCCTAAGGCTTCGACGGCCGTGAATGACCCACCTTGGAGCAATAGGCCATTGTCAGCTGGCGATAAGATGGCGCCAATGGTGAGCAGCAAAGCGACTAAGAAGTACCAAAGCGAAATAGTGATCAGTTGCTTGAAATTCTTAGAATAGTGTTCCCAGCTTTTGTCAATGATCGCGCCGATGGAGATTAGGTTGCTTGTACTCATAATTAGCAGGTTGAAAGAATTTGTTCGATTAGTTTTTTGGCATCGGTTTCCATTTGCTCCTTGGAAACGTCGGCGTTGAAGTGATGAACAGTGGTGCCACGATCGGAGAACAGTTTGGAGAACCACTCGGAAGAGGTGACCTCGGCCATCCTGCGGAGCAACTCTGGGTCTTCGAAAACGCCTTTGGATTCGTTGGCTCGCGCTTTTAATCTTTCGGCCGCGGTTTCCGGTTTAACGTGCGTCAGAACCAAGACATCGGGCGCGTGTTCCATGGCCAAGACGTTACCAGGCAGCGCCAGTAGCTCTTCGGTTCCGAGTGTGCGTGGTTCCTGCGATAACTGGATGAAGATGCTG
>CAZCLT010000007.1:0-1218 GCA_964499655.1 uncultured Gammaproteobacteria bacterium
CCCCGGAAGATTTCATGGGTACCGTCATTGGTGACTTGAACTCGAAGCGCGCGCAGATTCAGGAGATGGGCGATCGTGGCAACGTGAAAACTGTTCGCGCGATTGTGCCACTGGCCGAAATGTTCGGCTACGCGACGAGCTTGCGCTCGATGACCCAGGGTCGCGCCAGCTACTCGATGGAATTCCACGCTTATCAGGAAGTGCCTCCAAACGTGGCGAAAACGATCATCGAAGCCCGCACCGGCGCCAAGTAATTGAATCGCTCAACAAAACAGGCCCAACGGCCTGTTTTGTGTTGACAAAAAGGCGATTTTGGCGCATGATTAGCCCTCCGTTCCTTTCTTCTGGAGTAGACCACATGCCGAAAATCGTGATTCTCGACGACAGCGCTGACAAACTGCACTTCGCTCACGGCACAGCTCGCGAGGTGCTGGGCGACGGCTGGGTGATCGAGCTTCTGTTCGTCGAGCTGGCCTCCCAGGCCACCGGCCGCGAGCTGGCGCAGAACATCTTCCGTTGCGATCCGACCATCGTGGTGCTGGACAACACGCTGGTCTGCGCCGTCAACGTCCACGGGATGGAGGTCGGTTTTCAACTGCGCGAACTCGGCTACCGTGGCCCGATCATCGCCAACAGCTATGGTGGCGCCGGCTGGCACGATCCAGCTTTCCGCAAAGCCTGGAGACGCTTTGTCCAAGACGATCTGGGCGCCGGCTCGTCCGAAGAGCTCGCTCCGGCCATCACCGCCGCCTTGGCCCGTCTGTCGCCGTCGTGATCCGACCGCCTGTCCGAGTAATCGGGCCGGCGGGTTTTTTTATATCAATTTTGAAATTACACCGAAAATAATCAGATCAATGATCGCATGCGAAATCCAGGATGCGGTTAGGTTTTTGGTTTTAGAGTAGAGCCAGGTCCAAATGATACCCGCTAAGAAGATACCGCTACTAAAAAATATTGTGATCGGCCAGGAGAAGAATTGCGACAGAATAATCACGTGATGTGCTGTAAAGGCAAGGCTACCAAGCAAGGCAGAACGAATCGGTGAGAGGTATAATTCCAGTCCTTGGCCAACAAACCATCGCCAATACCATTCTTCGAAGAGTGAATGAAAGGCGCTGAAAACGATCGCAGTTACAAAGAAGTAGTTAGTTAGTAGTGAAAAATTTGAAATTTTTTGGCTGATTGTAATCGAGCTGGACAGTTGAAAGTTGCCATTCA
>CAZCLT010000007.1:1228-3649 GCA_964499655.1 uncultured Gammaproteobacteria bacterium
TTTGGCTGATTGCCGGTGCCGTAGAATGTAAAAGATCCCAATTCAACCAGGACACGATGGAAATAACTCCAGCTCCGATTAAGCCAGCCGCTAATCCGAATAAAATATCTTTCCAAGATTTAGAGATTTTGAATTTTGGTAATGGCGGCCTGCGCCAGATCCAAAAAATAAGTAAGGAGACAATAACGATCTTATCGATTGCGTAAGCTGTTTGTGCCCAAGTTGAGCCATCGAGCAGAACGAAATAAATAAAAGCACCGATGCTTTGCAATAATGCGGCTGGAACAACGCCTAGTAAAATAAAGATTTTTTTATCGGTCATAATGATTTTGTGCAATCATCGTACCCCGAGTCAGTTGGCTTGACCAATGAATAAAATACGTTAAGATTAGACCGTATGAACGAAGCCTCTTTGAAGCGCCTGATGAAATTAGCCCGCAAGACGGGTGATGTCTTGATTGTGACCGATCCGGATGGGTTGGAGCCAATCGTGCTCATGAACATCGATCGCTACGAGACGCTGCGGGAGGATGAAATCGATCGCCAGGAAGACGAAGATTGGGAGCCGTCCGAGCCGATCATGGATTGGGCCCAGGGGATGGATATTCTCGATGGTACCGTAGGGGTAGGCCCGAGTGCCTACCCTATGGAAGAAGACCCGGAAATCGAGTTTGAGGAACGTATCGGCCCAACGGTGGCCGAACCAGTGGTGACTCCGATTGCCCAAGCCGAGGAGGAAAGTACCGTAGAGGTCGATCCGAGTATCGGCCCGATCGCTGAAAAACCGCAGAAATCAGCCGAAAATGGCGAGGAAAAGTTCTATTTGGAATCGATCGACTAATCCTCAACCCCAGGACTTGCGTATTTTACGGGCATTTGTTATAGTCTCGGCACTTATTTATCAATTTAATTTACCTCCGAGCTTGCTCGGGATTAGCTAAAATATGGCAGAAGCCTTTCAGCGAACCAAGACCCACGTCAACGTGGGTACCATCGGTCACGTCGACCATGGCAAAACGACCTTGACCGCGGCTATTTTGGCCGTCGCCGGAACCATGGGTTTCGGTTCTCAGACTAAGGGCGTCCAAGATTTGGACAAAGCCCCAGAATCCCGAGAGCGTGGTATTACCATCGCGACCGCCCACTGTGAGTACTCGACGGCTGCCCGTCACTACGCTCACGTTGACTGTCCAGGACACGCCGACTACGTGAAGAACATGATCACCGGTGCCGCTCAGATGGACGGTGCTATCCTCGTGGTCGCCGCGACCGACGGTCCAATGCCTCAGACTCGCGAACACATTTTGCTCGCTAGCCAGGTGGGTGTGAAGTCGATCGTCGTCTTCTTGAACAAAGTTGACATGGTTGATGACCCAGAGTTGATCGACCTCGTGGAAGAAGAAGTGCGCGAATTGCTCACCAAATACGGCTTCCCAGGCGACACCACGCCAATTATCCGTGGTTCGGCTTTGAAAGCTTTGGAAGCTCCAGCTGATGAAGTTGCTTCCAAGCCAGTGCGCGATTTGCTCGCCACTTTGGACACCTACATCCCAGAACCAGTGCGCATGACGGACAAGCCACTTTTGATGCCAATCGAAGACGTTTTCTCGATTGAAGGCCGTGGCACCGTGGTGACTGGCCGCATCGAACGCGGTATGGTCAAAGTCAACGATGAAGTTGTTCTCGTTGGTCTTCGCGATACTCAGAAAACTGTCGTGACCGGTATCGAAATGTTCAACAAGTCGTTGGATTCCGGTATGGCTGGCGACAACGCTGGTTTGCTCCTGCGCGGTATCAAGAAGGAAGATGTGGAACGCGGTATGGTTTTGGCCGCCCCAGGCACCATCACTCCACACACCAAATTTGAAGCTCAGATCTACGCCCTCACCAAAGAGGAAGGTGGCCGCCACAAGCCATTCTTCAAGGGCTACAAGCCACAATTCTTCATCCGAACCACTGACGTGACCGGCGAAGTTATTTCCTTGCCAGAAGGCACGGAAATGGTTATGCCTGGCGATAACGTCACTTGCACCGTCGTTTTGGGCAAGCCAGTGGCCGTGGAAGAAGGTATGCGCTTTGCTATCCGTGAGGGTGGTAAGACGGTTGGCGCTGGTGCCGTGGCTAAGATTATCGAATAAGTTAGGTTAGTTGATTTGTTCCTTTATGACCTCAACGGTGACGGAAAAAACTGAAGTGAAGGCGAGAGTCCGCATCAAGATCCGCGCTTACGATCACAAGGTCGTCGACGCGGCCGCGGAAACGATCATCAAGACGGCAGAGCGCACTGGTGCTTCTGTCTTGGGTCCGATCCCACTGCCAACCGAGAAGCGAAAGTATACGGTGAACCGTTCAACCTTCATACACAAGAAAAAACGACACCATTAGGAGATGTAGGTTAACAAGCACCTTGATGATAACGTC
>CAZCLT010000007.1:3659-25781 GCA_964499655.1 uncultured Gammaproteobacteria bacterium
CACAAGACTTCTCGCGATCAGTACGAGATGCGCGTGCACAAACGCTTGGTTGATATCCTCAACCCAACGGAAAGCACCATCGATTCGCTCATGTCGCTCAACTTGCCTTCCGGCGTTGACGTCGAAATCAAAATGTAATTAAACGGACCTCAGGGTCCGGCAAATGCGACGAAGTATTCGTCTCAGCTGTCGGACCCTGAAGTCCAATCCAGCCTGGAAAGAACTGGGAAGAAAGATCCTGCAAAGGAAAACCTTCCTGTCGCTTCCGCCCGGGTCTAGCTGAAAGGAGTCTCTCTTTAAACCGTAAAATCTCTAAGCAAATTTTGTTCGTCGCTTAGAATCAGAAGCCGTTTTTCGTGGGAACCATCACGAGCGACGACTTCTGGTTTTTATAACCCAGATGAAATTGAACCTCTTCGATATGAAAGTTCTGCTCGGTGAGAAAATTGAGATGGCCCAGATTTTCAAAGACGACGGCACCGTGGTGCCGGTAACTTTGGTTAAGGCTGGCCCTTGCACGGTGACGGGTTTGAATACGACCCAGCTGGGCAAAAAGATGGCCAAAATTGGCTTCGGCTCCAAAAAGAGCAATGCCAAGCCACAAAAGGAAGAATGGAAGGAATTGGGTTCGTTTGCCTTGGTGCGCGAATTCCCATTGGTGGACGGAGATAGCGTGGAGCGCGGTCAAGTGCTCGACGTTTCTGTTTTTGCCGAGGGTGATTTGATCGATGTGATCGGTACTTCGAAGGGTCGTGGTTTCCAGGGTGTGGTTAAGCGCCATCACTTTGCTGGTCAGCCATCCACCCACGGTCACAAAGACCAGTCCCGTAAATCCGGTTCCATTGGTGCTGGTGGTATTCAGCGTGTTTTCAAAGGCATGCGTATGGCCGGTCACATGGGTGATGCTCAGATTACCGTTAAGAACTTGGAGATTATCAAAATCGATAAGGAACAGGGAACGATCGCCGTGAAGGGTGCCATTCCAGGCGCTCGCGGCGGTTTTGTGACTCTGATTTCAACTGATGGAAACGTATGGCACTAATCAAACTCTACGCGATCGACGGTAAAGAAAATGGCACGCTCGAAGTGAGCGACCAGCTTTTTGCCGCCAAAGGTTCGAAATCTTTGGTGCACGAAGCGCTGATTGCTCACGAAGCCAACACTCGCGTACAGTACGCGCACGTGAAAGATCGTAGCGAAGTTAGCGGTGGTGGTAAGAAGCCATGGAAGCAGAAAGGCACTGGCCGCGCCCGCCATGGTTCGTCTCGCTCGCCAATTTGGCAGGGTGGTGGTGTGACTTTTGGTCCAAACGCCTTGCAGGATTTCACTGTTAAGCTCAACAAGCGCGCTAAGAAAAAGGCGTTGGCTTTGGTGCTCACGGATAAACTGGCTGGCGATAAAATTGTCGCTGTGTCGAATTACGAACTGCCAGAAGCTAAGGCGAAGTTTGTCGGTGCGATGCGTAAAGTTTTGCCAGGTGCTGGTCGTTCCACATTGGTGGTCACCTTGGCTTCGGATAAATCGTTCATTACCGCCGCGCAAAACGTGGCGAAGACCGATACGATTTTTGCGGGCAGCTTGAACGTGCGTGATCTGCTCGCCCACGAGTACATCATCGTTTCCGAAGCGGCCGTCAAAACCATGACCGATTTGTACACCCGATAATATGTCTATCTTTGATCGCTTCAAAAAGCAGGGTGAGACCACCGAAAAAGGCAGCGTCGCCAAGCAGGTGACGGCTGTGGCTTCGGATTCGGTCGCTACCGATACTGCCAAGCCAGCCAAGAAGGCCTCGACTAAGAAGGTGGCTGCCAAGGTTTCAGATCGTGGTCTTTCGGCTTTTGCCGCGCGCACCATTTTGGCGCCGGTGGTTTCCGAAAAGACGGCCCACTTGTCAGATAAAAACGTCATGGTTTTCCATGTGGCCGCGGATGCTAACCGCATTACGGTTCGCCAGGCCTTGAAGGAACTTTATAACGTGAAGGCTTTGCGTGTGAACATCATGAACACTCGGGGTAAGTCGGTACGTTTTGGCAAGTCTTCTGGTAAGCAATCTGATGTTAAAAAAGCCATCGTCACGTTGCCAAAAGGCACGCGCATTGATGTCTTTGAAGGAGTTTAAATATGGGTATTCGCATCTACAAACCAACAACCAGCGGTCAGCGCCATTCCTCGGTGCAGACTTTTGACGATGTTACGACGCGCAAGCCAAACAAAGCTTTACTGAAAGCTAAAAAGCAACAGGCTGGCCGTTCAGCTCAGCAAGGTAAGATCACCGTTCGACATCGCGGCGGTGGTTCCCGTCGATTTATCCGCGTAGTTGATTGGGCTGGCGATAAATTTGATGTTCCGGCGACCGTTCAGCAGATTGAATACGATCCAAACCGCGGCGCTCGCTTGGCCTTGCTCGCTTTCCATGATGGCGAAAAGCGCTACGTCTTGGCTTCCCAGGGCATGAAGGTTGGTACGGTGGTGGTGGCTTCCAAGCAAAAGGGTGAACCTGATGCTGGTAACCGCTTCCCATTGTCCAAAATCCCAGTCGGCATGATGGTTTACAACATCGAACTCGAACCTGGTCAGGGTGGCAAGATGGCCCGTGGCGCCGGCGCTACAGCTACCTTGCTCGCTTTGGAAGGGGATTGGGCGACAGTGCGTTTGCCTTCGGGCGAAATGCGCCGTGTGCTGGCTGGCTGTTTGGCGACGATCGGCTCGGTCTCTAACCCAGACTGGCGTTTGGTCCGATGGGGTAAGGCTGGTCGCACTCGCCATCGCGGAATTCGGCCAACGGTCCGTGGTAAAGCCATGAACCCAGTTGATCACCCACACGGTGGTGGTGAAGCTCGCAACTCGATTGGTTTGAAGGCGCCAAAGACGCCAACTGGTAAGAAAGCGCTGGGTGTGAAGACTCGCCGCAAGAAACCATCTGATAAGTTTATCGTCGCCCGCCGACGTGTCCAGGTTTCCAACTAATCTCTTATGACTCGAAGTCTCAAAAAAGGCCCATTCATCGACGAACACCTTAAAATCAAGGTGTCTAACTTGAAGCCGGGTGACAAAAAAATCATCAAGACTTGGTCGCGACGTTCTTCCATCGTGCCGGCGATGATCGGTCACACGATCGGCGTGCACAATGGTAAGGATTTCGTGAACGTCCACGTCACGGAAAACATGGTCGGTCACAAGCTGGGTGAATTCTCGCTTACCCGCAAGTTTGTTCGTCACGGTGGTCAGGTTGTAGCCGCCGCTCCTGGCGCCGCGCCAGCTCCAGCCGCTGCTGCCAAACCAGCCCCGGCTGCCAAAAAGTAATCAACGATTATGAACGTCAAAGCCACAGCTAAATTCGTGCGTATTTCTCCACAGAAAACGCGACTGGTGGTGAGCCTCATTCGCTCGCTGCCGGTTGAGGTTGCTCGCCAGCAGTTGGCGTTTTCCAAGAAAGAGGCCGCCGGTGTGGTCCTGAAAGTCTTGGATTCAGCCTTGGCTAACGCGCGTCATAACTTTGGTCAAGACGTGTCTGGTTTCTATGTGAACCAAGCCTTCTCAGACGAAGGGCCAAAACTTCATCGTCACCGGGCTCGAGCTCGTGGCACGGCCGCGCCGATTCGTAAGCGCATGTCGCACATCACGATCGCGGTTGGTCCAAAAGAAGACGCGCCAAAAGCTCCAGTTAAAAAAGTGAAAGTTGCCAAGAAACAAGCTTAATATGGGTACAAAAGTCCATCCAAAAGTTTTCCGCCTCTCAACGATCTATCGCTGGGATTCGAAGTGGTTCGCAAACCGCCGTAATTTTGTCGCTTATTTGCGCGACGACGTTCGGTTGCGAAAATTTATCATGGAAACTTGTAAGGACGCCGGTATTGAGAAAGTTTCGATCGATCGCAACAGCAAGGAAGCAATCACCATCAATGTTTTGGCAGCTAAGCCGGGTTTTGTCATCGGTCGCGCTGGTGCTGGCATTGAAGAATTGAAAAAGAAAATCAAAAACGAATTTTTCCGCGGTCAACGCGTCGCCTTGAACCTGAACATTCAGGAGGTGGCTCGCCCGGGACTCTCGGCTAAATTAGTCGGTGAACAGATCGCCATGGAAACCGAAAAGCGCATGCCGTTCCGTCGCTCCATGAAAATGGCGGTGGAGCGTGTCACCAAAGGTGGTGCTAAAGGTGTGAAGTTGGTGATGAGCGGACGGCTCAACGGCGCGGAAATTGCCCGACGCGAAATGATCTCGCACGGTTCAATCCCTTTGCACAACTTGCGCGCCGATATTGATTTCGCCAACGTCACGGCCCGAACCATTTACGGTGCCATTGGTATCAAAGTTTGGATTTACCGTGGTGATGTCTTCGAAGGTATTTCCGAAACTCAGGTCGCGGCCGCTAAATCTCGTGATTCACGCGACACGCGTCGTTCCTAATCTTTCCATATGCTTCTCCCTAAGAAAATGAAATACCGCAAGTGGCACAAGCGTCGTACGCACGGCGATCGTGTCGCTTCTTCCAAAACCGATCTCTCCTTTGGCTCGTTCGGGCTCAAGGCGATGACCGAATCTTGGGTGACGGCCCGCCAAATTGAGGCGGCGCGTCGCGCCATGACCCGCTACGCCAAGCGTGGCGGTAAGATCTGGATCCGCATTTTCCCTGACCATCCAGTGACCGGCCACGGTGCCGAATCGCCAATGGGTAAGGGTAAAGGCGGTGTGGAATATTACATGGTTCCAGTTCGCGTGGGCACGGTGCTCTTCGAAATGGACGGTATTCCAGAAGCTGATGCTCGCGAAGCGATGCGCTTGGCTTCCTACAAATTACCGCTTAAGGCCAAGTTCATAACTCGTATCTAGTATGGAATTCAAAGAACTCCTCGAGCTCAAAGAAGGTCCATTACGAACGATGCTTGCGCAGTCGCGCACAAAGGGGCATGATCTCCGGTTTAAGCTCTCGATCGGACAGCAAAAAGATCTGAGCGCTCACAAGAAGATCCGCCAAGAGATCGCTCGCATTCAAACTCGCTTGAACCAAAACGATTCAAATTAATCAAGTATGACGGAAGTCAAAACACAATCGAAGCGTCGCCTTAACGGCACCGTGGTTTCAGACAAGATGTCGAAAACGGTGGTTGTTCGGGTTGATCGCACCGTCATGCACTCCAAGTATAAAAAGCGCTACACCGTGAGCCAGACCTATAAGGCCCATGACGAAGCAGGCGCTTACCATACCGGAGATGAAGTGACCATCGAAGAGACTCGACCATTGTCGAAGTCGAAGCGTTGGCGCGTCATTTCCAAGCTAAAGTAATTTTATGTTGCAACATCGATCAATGATGAAAGTGGCCGATAACTCAGGAGCTAAACTCCTGCAGGTGGTTCGGGTACACGGTGGTTACCAGAAGCGTTACGCCCGTTTGGGCGATGTGGTAACGGCCGTGGTTAAGGTGGCCACGCCGCATGCCGGAGTCAAAAAGAGCGATGTGGTGCACGCCGTATTGGTGCGCACGCGTAAAGAAACGCGCCGCCCAGATGGCAGCTACATTCGTTTCGATGAAAACGCCGGCGTGATCATTGATCGTAAGAACAAAGAACCAAAGGGCACGCGTATTTTCGGACCGGTGGCCCGCGAATTGCGTAACCTGGGTTATTCTAAGATCGTTTCGTTGGCACCGGAAGTGCTCTAAATTGATTGTATGAAGATCAAAACCGGCGACAATGTCATCATCAAAAAAGGTAAGGACGCGGGTAAAACCGGCAAAGTTCTTCAGGTTTTTCCAAAACTGGGGAAAGTGGTCGTTGAGGGTGCTAACAAAGCGGTGAAACATCTCAAGAAGCGCGGTGGTCATGCCGGTCAGAAGATTGACTTTACTGCCCCAATTCAAATCGCCAACGTTGCTTTGATCGGTAAGGAAGGTGCCGGTCGGGTTGGTTACAAGTTTATCGAAACCGATGGTAAGCGGACAAAAATCCGTACCGTGCGCACTAAGAAAGGTGTTTCCGACGTTGAGTAAATTATATGAGTACGCTTAAACAACATTATATTAAGACGCTCGCCCCGGAGCTCAAGACCAAGCTTGGTCGTGGGAACGTGTTTGATGTACCCAAAATCACCAAGGTCACGTTGAACGTCGGACTTTCTGCCAAGAAGGATCCAAAGTTCATGGAAGTGATCGTCGACACCTTGCGCCGAGTTAGCGGTCAATCACCAGTTAAGACTTTGGCACGCAAATCGATTGCTGGTTTTAAAGTGCGTGAGAATATGGTTGTTGGTGCCATGGTCACCTTGCGCGGTGAGCAAATGTGGAACTTTGTGGAAAAGTTGGTGCACGTGGCCTTCCCGCGCGTGCGTGATTTCCGCGGTATTCCAGAAAGCGCCATCGATAGCACTGGCAACTTCCATTACGGTTTCCGCGAGCACACGGCTTTCCCAGAAGTCGGCACCAAGGAGATCGAATCGATCCACGGTGTGCAGGTTTCTATCACCACGACTGCCAAGAACCATGAAGAAGGCGTATTGCTCTTCAAGGCACTGGGCTTCCCGTTTAAGACTGACGAAAACGAAAAGTAATAAATTATGGCAACGACAAACCAAATTGCTAAGACCCGAAAGAAGCCCAAGTTTATGACTCGGCGCGTCAACCGATGTTGGCGTTGCGGTCGTCAGCGTGCCTTTATGCGCGCCTTCGGCCTGTGTCGTATCTGCTTCCGTGAGCTCGCCAACCGCGGTGAAATTCCGGGTGTCAAGAAAGCAAGCTGGTAACCCATATGATGACCGATCCAATTTCTGACATGTTGTCACGCATTCGTAATGCCTCGCTGGTTCATAAAGCGAGCGTCGAATTGCCGTCCTCAAAATTAAAGCTGGGCATTGCTAAGCTGTTGGAAGCCGAGGGCTACATCGCTGGCGTGGAAGAGCGCGAAGATGGGAGCAAAAAGCTCTTACGCTTCAAGCTTAAGTATGGCGAAGATAAAACGCCAGCCATCACCGGAATCAAGCGCATTTCCAAACCTGGTCAGCGTTTGTACGTGAAGGCTGATGACCTGAAAGTTATTCGCTCGGGTTTTGGCTTGGCGATTGTCTCCACGCCTAACGGCTTGATGACCAACACCGAAGCTCATAAGCGTCGCTTAGGTGGGGAAATTCTTTGCGAGATTTACTAGAAATATATGTCGCGTATTGGAAAAAAACCATTGAATATTCCCGCTGGCGTCACGGTGACCATCACCGGCGACCAGATTGGCGTTAAGGGCCCGAAGGGTGAGTTGTCTCTTGCCTTGCCTAAAGACGTCACCGTGGCCAAAGTTACCCTGGAATCGGGTAGCGAAGCTTTGGAAGTCCATGTTGCTGATGAGAATTTGCAGAAAGCCATTTGGGGTACCATTCGGGCGAACATCGCCAACATGATCGGTGGTGTCACGACCGGCTGGAGCAAGTCACTAGAATTGAACGGCGTTGGTTACAAGATGAACGTCGCTGGTTCAACGTTGAACTTGGCGCTCGGTTTTTCGCACGAAGTTAAGGTGCCATTGCCAGAGGGCATCAAGGCTTCGATCAAAGAAAACGTGCTCACCATTGAAGGTTTTGATCGCCAGTTAGTTGGTCAGATCGCGGCGGAGATCCGCGCGCTCAAGAAGCCAGAGCCATACAAAGGTAAGGGCTTTAAGTACGTTGGCGAAATTATTCGCCGCAAGCTTGGTAAGCAAGCCAAGTCCGAATAAGCAATCGATATGAAATCCTCAATTTTATCAAAACGAACTAATCTAGCGCGTCGCGCGCACCGCACCCGAGCTCGTGTTCGCGGTACGGCAGAGCGACCACGTTTGAGCGTCTTCCGATCGCTCAAGCATATTAGCGCTCAGATTATCAACGATGAAATCGGTCGCACTTTGTGCTCGGCATCTGACTTAAAGATGGAGAACAAGGGCCTGAAGCCAGTCGAGATCGCGACTAAAGTTGGGGCTGAAGTGGGCGAAAAAGCTAAAGCGGCCGGGATCAAAGCGGTAGTCTTCGATCGCGGCGGTTACCGTTTCCATGGCCGAGTAAAAGCGGTGGCCGAAGCGGCTCGCGCGGCTGGTCTTGAATTCTAGAATATTATGACTAACGAGAAACCAACCAATGTTAAACGACCAGGTGCCGCTGGTGGTAATGATCGCGGCAATGCCCGCGGTCGCGGTCCACGTCGCGATAACCGTGAACGCGAAGTACGCGAGTTCGAGCAAAAGATTCTCGAACTTTCTCGCGTCACTCGTGTCACCAAGGGTGGTAAGCGCATGCGCTTCCGCGTTTGTTTGATTATCGGTGATCGCCGTGGTCGCGTGGGTATTGGTATTGCTAAGGGCGCTGATGTGGCGATGTCGGTGGAAAAAGCTTTCCGCCAGGCCAAGAAGCACCTGATGACCGTCACTTTGGTCAACGAAACCATCCCACACGTTGTTGAGGGTAAGGAAGGTGCCGCCATCGTGCTGATCAAACCAGCGCCAAAAGGTGTCGGTTTGAAATCAGGTGGCCCAACGCGAATGGTGCTAGAATTAGCTGGTGTGCCTAACGCGGTTTCCAAAGTGCTCGGTTCGAAGAACAAAATCAACAATGCCCGCGCCACTTTTTCGGCGCTCGCTAAACTAAAGTCCAAGTAATATGGCTCTCTCGCTTTCCAACATTAAGCGCGCCCATGGCACGACTCGCGGCAAAAAACGCGTCGGTCGTGGTTTAGGTTCCAAGGGTACGACCGCTGGTCGTGGTCAAAAGGGTCAAACTTCCCGCGCTGGTAGCCACGGTACGTTGCGCGTGGGTTTGCGTCACTTGATGTTGCAAACGCCGAAGTTGCGTGGTTTCAAATCGCTGGCTAAGAAGCCAGCCGTGGTTAACCTGGATGATTTGGCGGAAACTTTTGTGGCCGGTGAAGTCGTCTCCCCAGAAACGTTGCTCAAGAAGGGGATGATCGATTCCAAAGCAAACGGTGTGAAAATTCTCGGTCGTGGTGAAATCACCATGCCGTTATCGATCAAAAACTGTAAAGTTTCCGCTTCCGTTTCCGAAAAAATTATCAAAGCTGGTGGTAAAGTTGAGTAAGAAGTAAGAAAACTATGCAAATCCTCTCGCGTCTTTTCAAAACCAAAGAGCTTCGCCAGAGCGTTTTGTTCGTCATCATGTGTTTGACGATTTTCCGATTGGGCGCGCACATCACCCTGCCGGGTATCGATGCGACCAGTCTCGCTTCCTTCTTGGCCGGTAACCAGTTCCTGGGGTTATTGAACCTCTTTTCGGGCGGTACATTGGCCAACTTTTCGATCTTAGCTTTGGGTCTTGGGCCGTACATCACCGCTTCCATCATCACTCAGTTGCTCGGCATGATTTTTCCGAGTGTCGAAGAGATGCAAAAGGAAGAGCAGGGCCGACAGAAGCTCAATTCTTACACCCGTTACGCCACTTTTCCACTCGCTTTATTGCAGGGCTACAGTTTGATCCGGTTGCTCGATCAATCCGGTAGTTTTGGTTCATCGTTCGCCCTTTCCGGTTTCACTTTGTGGACAGCTTTGATTTCCATGGCCGCCGGGACCATTTTCCTGATGTGGTTGGGTGAGATGATTAGCGAAAAACAAATTGGTAACGGTACTTCGATCATCATCTTCGCCGGTATCATCGCTGGTTTGCCGGCCTTCCTCTCGCAGACCATCGCCACCTACACTTCGGCTGATCTGTTCGACGTGATCTTGTTTGGCATTTTGACACTCGTAACGATCGCTGCCGTGGTGATGGTGCAAGAAGCCCAACGCAACATTCCGGTACAGTATGCCCGCGGTGGAGGCCGTGGCGGCGCCAGCTCGAAAGTGGCTTCGCACTTGCCACTGCGTGTTTCCATGGGCGGTATGATCCCGATCATGTTCGCCTTGTCGATCGTGGTATTTCCACCGCTTTTAGCTCAGTTGTTCGCTAACGCGCGCACACTCTGGCTACAGAACGCCGCTGACTTCATCACCAAACTGTTCGCCGATCAGTGGTTCTACGGTATTTTCTACTTCTTGCTGGTTTTTGTCTTCACCTTCTTCTACGCCAGTGTGATCTTCCGGCCAGAGCAGATTGCCGAGAATTTGCAAAAGCAGGGCGGCTTTATCCCAGGTATCCGTCCAGGCGAACCCACGGCTCATTACCTTGATTGGGTCAAGAATCGCATCTTGCTCGTGGGCGCCGTCTTCCTTTCCACCATCGCCATTCTACCAATCATCGTTCAAGGTTTAACCGGTAGTCCCAACCTAGTTGTTGGTGGCTCTTCCGTGATCATCGTTGTTTCCGTGATTGTCGACATGATCAAACAGGTGGAATCACAGTTAACAATGCGCGAATACGACGCAGTCTAAACGCAACGGCGGCCTCCGGGCCGCTCTTTGCTTTTGGGGGTGTTTACGCTATATTAACCAGTAATATGGACCAAGAAAAAACTAAATTTGAAGAGCGGTCGCTCCAGAGTGATCTGCATAAAGTCAGTGGCTTGGATAATGATCAAGAAGATTTAGTCTGTAAAGCGATTCTGATCAAGCAGAGGGTCCGTGGTTATTTGGATGAAGATGATGTTGATGATTTATTGCGGGATTTGGAAAGTCAACGACTGATCGATTCTTACGATCGTCGCTATATTTTGAAAAAACTTTATGGCGATCAATAAAATTTTAATTCTGGGACCGCAAGGTTCAGGTAAGGGAACTCAGGCTGGGCGACTGGCGCAGAAGTTGGGCATTCCAGCCCTTTCGATGGGTCAGCTGTTGCGCGATGAAGTGGCGCTTGGCGGCGAGCTGGCCAAGAAGATCGCTGATATTATCAACGTTGGAAATTTAGTTCCTGATGATATTGCGCTCGAGGTGCTCAAGAAGCGCCTTAAACAAACGGATGCGGCTAATGGTTACATCTTGGATGGTTATCCACGGACCATTGCACAGTACGAGGCTTATAAAACATTCGATGTCCCGACGGCGGTGTTGGTGGTGGTTGTGCCGAAAGAGGAAACGATGGCTCGGCTGGCCGGTCGGGCCTCGCTTGAGGGTCGAGTTGACGATACGCCTGAGTTTATTGAACGCCGCTTGAGTCTCTACGAAGCAGAGACCAAACCAGTAATTGATATTTACCGAAAGCAGGGAATCATCCGCGAAGTTAACGGTCTGGGCACGCCCGATGAAGTGGAGGCGAATATTCATTTGGTGTTAGGTTTGTAGAATATGGCTTTGACGAAGACCGACGACGAGATCGAGAAATTGCGCCAAGGTGGCGCGCTTTTGGCGCGTTCGCTGCAAGCGGCGGTGGATGCTGTTCGGCCTGGCGTCAGCATGCGCACGCTCGATGACATCGCCACCAAAATGATCGAAGATGGTGGTGGCACGCCGTCGTTCAAAGGTTACAAAGGTGGGGGATCGATTCCGTTTCCAAGTACGATGTGTATTTCCGTGAATGATGAAGTCGTTCATGGCATCGGTGGACGGGACATTGTGCTGCATGAGGGCGACATCGTTGGTTTGGACATCGGCTGTTGGTTTGAGGGCTTGTGTACGGATATGGCCTGCACCGTGCCGGTCGGGAACGTCTCGAAAGAGAAACTCGCTTTGACTCGGCTGACGCGCGATTCGATGTTCGCTGGCGTGGAGGCGGCGGTGATTGGTAATAAAATTTTTGATATTGGCGCGGCCGTGGAAGACGCGGTGCCCAAGGGTTACGGGATTGTGAAATCGCTCGTTGGTCATGGCGTGGGTCATGCTGTGCACGAAGCGCCGCACGTGCCGAATTATCGCAATAAGAAATTTCCCGTGGTGCCAATTGTGGCTAACATGTGTCTAGCCATCGAACCGATGCTCACGACAGGAACCGACAAGATCAAGACCGGCGACGACGGTTGGACGATTGTGACCGCCGATGGTTCAGACGCGGCGCACTTCGAGGTAACGATCGCTGTGCTAGAAAACGGTCCAGAAGTACTCACACCACAGCCAACGATCAAAGGCCTATAAAAAAAGAAGCGCCCGACCCGTACTTGCGTAGGGGTCGGGGAGGCCGAAACGAGGAGGTATTTTTTTGCCAGTCCGTGACGTTTGTGACCGAGGCCACGCGTGCCAGGGATTCCAGGCTGGTGATTACCTTTGCGACTTTCGCCGCGGAATGGGTGAAGCGGAAATGGGTGAAGCGGAGAGGGGCGGACGGAAGTCCCACTTTATCGTGGGGCGACGATCCCAAACAGCGTCGAGGGTTGCAGTGGATGTCCTGCGAGAAAGCCGCGCATGTATTGGCGATCGAGCATCAATAAGGTACCATATTTTTGCCTTTCTGTCAAGTCCATACCACTGCCGAGCAGTGGTAAAACCCAATAAAATCAATATGAAACGTGATATTTTGCTGATAATTCTGCTTGTTTTAGCCCTGGCTGGCCTGGGTGCTTTTTTCACTTATTCGCCAGAATCAACAGACATCGACTATAAGCCAGTGGATGTGGGTGGTGGCACGCTTACGGCCCCAGAACAGACCAGTTTGGAGACCGTCACTTTGGCGGCGACTTTGGTGGCTCCGGGTTGGGTCACTGTCCACCAGTCGCTGGGCGCCGCGCCGGCCGCCATTATCGGCACTTCGGATTATCTGCTGGCCGGTACTTACGATAATCTGACGATCAAACTGAGCGAGCCGATGTTGCCGAACTACAAATTCATCGCCTTGCTTCATGTGGACGACGGTAACCAGATTTTTGAATCACATTTTGATTTGCCGGTGAAGTTTAATGATTCAGTGGTGCGTGTTGATTTCCTGTCGCCGAAAATCGCGCCATAATCTGACCTATAGGTCCAATTTGTCATATGCGTTATCTCGGCTTGGATTATGGCCTGCGAAAAATTGGTTTGGCTTTGGGCGATGACGAATCGCGCGTCGCGGCACCGGCAGAAGTCATCGAGAATGATGAGCGACTTTTGGTGCGCTTAGCCGAACTGGTGCGCGACGAGGGGATCGAAGCGATCGTTGTCGGTGTGCCGTTGCCGACTGGCGATCATCACTCGGGCGAGCAATTAAAAAAGACTCGACAATTCATCGAGGATTTACGACGCGTCGTCAATGTTCCAGTGCATGAAGTCGACGAGAAATATACGTCGTCGGAGAGCCGTCGAATTCAAAAAGAAATGGGCAGCGGCGTAAAGGAAGATGCTTTGGCCGCCATGTTGATTTTGCAATCCTACCTAGATGAGTTGGTCGACCTATAAAACCGAGGGTATTGTTTTGCGAGCTGATCCGGTGCGCGAAGCAGACCGGCGGTATCGAATTTTAACGCCGGAGCATGGCAAAATCGAAGTGCTTGGTCGTGGCGCGCGCAAGGGCAAAGCCAAGCTAGCAGCGCATCTTGAACCATTCGCCGTCGTGGAGCTGGAAGTGGTTCGTGGGCGTCAGCAGTCGACGGTGATCGGCGTGGAGCGCAAAGAATGGTTCACCAACATTCATCGTTCGCTCGAGGCGCGACTCTTGGCCCAAGCGACGCTCAATTTTGTTGATCGTTGTACGCGCGAGTTTGATCAAGACGCTTATTTGTATTCTGAACTGCTTGGTTTTTTAAATTTTCTGAACAGTGTTGAGGTGGTCAAGCCGTTGCGAGGAACGTACGTAGCTGGCGGTTTCCTGTTGCGCTTGATGTCGCACATTGGTTATGAACTAGAGTTGGATAGTTGTCTGACTTGTCGCGAGGAAATCATGCCGCTCTCTTTCCGTTGGCATCGGGCGCGTGGCGGGCTGGTCTGCACGACTTGTATCAGTCAAAAAGAAGGAGAGTTCGAAGCCGCTAAACCAATGCGCGAAGAGACGGTCAAACTTCTGCGCTTCGCTCGCCAATCTTCCTACGCTGATCTGATGCGTCCACCGCTCATTTCCAGCGACCTGGAGGAATTCGCCGCCTGTGTGCACGACATGATGGCGATTCATATTCCCGGCGATCTCGAGGTTCCGTTCTGGAAAGCTGTCTTACAAGAATCAGTGGTACAATCTTAAAATCATATGATTAAAATCGGTAATAATGCCCCATCATTCAATCTGCCCGACCAGTTCGGAGAGACCCATAAGCTTGCTGATTACGCCGGTAAGTGGGTTTTGCTTTATTTCTACCCGAAGGACGACACCCCAGGCTGTACCGTGGAAGCTTGTTCGATTCGGGATAATTGGGGTGCCTTTAAGAAGGCGGGTCTGACGGTGCTCGGAATGAGCGTGGACCCAGTGAAAAAGCATCTCAAGTTTGCTGAGAAGTACGATCTACCGTTCACGCTACTTTCCGACGAGAGCAAGCAAACCGTGAAAGATTACGGCGTTTGGGCGGAGAAGAAGTTCATGGGCCGAACGTACATGGGGATAAAACGCTGGTCGTTTTTGATTGGCCCGGACAGCAAGATTAAAAAGATTTACGAAGATGTGAAGCCGTCGGAGCATGCGGCTGAAGTGCTCGCTGACGTAAAGGAATTATCGAAGTAAGATGTCGATCGATTATCAATTGCGCCGCGTCCGGTCGCCACGCGTGAAAATCATGGTCCACCCCGGTGGCCAGATTATGGTGACCGCGCCGAAGCGGGTTTCGAAAGCACGAATCGACGAGTTAGTTCATAGTCGCCATGGTTGGATCAAGGAGCAACAAGAAAAATTCGCTCACTTAAAGGATCGGCTACTGTTTCGATTTAACCCGGCTGAGTACAGGCAATACAAAAAAGAAGCGCTAGCTTACGTTACGGATTGTCTCCAGGTTTACAATCAACATTACGGCATCAAATTCGGTGCTCTCTCCATTCGCAATCCGCGCACCAGATGGGGGAGTTGTTCGGCGGCCAACAATCTTTCGTTCAATTATAAAATTGTTTTGTTGCCCTCGAAACTCGCCGAATACATCGTGGTGCACGAACTCTGCCACTGCGTTCAGCATAATCACTCGCCGGCCTTTTGGAAACTTGTGGCCCAGATGATCCCGGATTACCGCGCTCGTCGAGCTGCGTTAAAGAATGTTTAAACATCCAAAATATTGTTTTAACTTTACATCCGGTCGGCTATTTTCTTAAAACAAAAATCCCTGCCCAGAGGCAGGGATTTTTGTGCAGAATGCTCGAAGTGAGCTTACTCAGCCGCTGGAGGCGTGGTTGGTTCGGCTGGAGCTGGTTCAGTTGGCGTTGGGTCCACAACTGGCGTGTTCATGTCATCGTTCATAATAATGAAGGTGAATGAATTAAACGCTGTTCTTCGAACAGCACCCAGATAGTAGCATATTTTGACAAAAAAGTCAATCATCGAGCATAAAAAAAGCGCCGCCGAATCACAGAGTGAAACGGCGGCAAGGTCAAGGGTCTTCGCCGTCGATCGGCGGCAGGTAGGGCAACAAGCGGGTGGACTGCAGTTCCTCCTGCCAGATCAACGTGCAGGGCATGAAGAAGTGGTTGTGCCCGGCCTTGAGGCCCGCGATGAACGGCGCCAACCACGGCGGCGTCTCCATGATGCAGGCAGCCATTAGGCCGATCGGTTCCAGATACACATAGCCGTACGCCGGTTTTTGCCCCAGCTGACGGCGGAGCTCGTCGGCGAGGCGACGGGACACTTCTTCACGGATGTGAATGCCATGGCCCTGTTCGATCCATGACTGCATTCCCAGGTGACCGGCGCCGAAAGCGCGTCCGGACAGGATGAAGATCGGTGGATCCAGCCACCAAATGCGCAAGAGCTCCGGCCTGGCGGTATCGATCCAGTCGCGCCAGTCCAGCCGCAGGTGTTCGCGGATGGCCTTGAGGAGTGCTGTTGGCTCGTGGAAGAACGGGGCGTGGGTGATTTCCATTGGATCTCCGGGGTTGAAAGAACGTCTAATAATAGTCTGGTTTTGTCATTTTGTCAATCCTATGTTAGCCTACAGGTAGGCGTTGAGGCGGGCTGACAACCGCGGAGCCTATGTTAGAAAAGCACAAAGTAAGGTGGCACCGCGAAGAAATTCGCCCTTACGCACTCATTTTTAAGATGGGTTCGCGAGGGCGAATTTTAAATATCATTATTATGAAAGCAGAATCGGCAATTATTTGTGACTATGCCGGAATTAGTCCGGATGGGAAAGCGACTATTAATGGAATATTTTCTCGTATTGAATGTGTAAGTTTTCCAGCTACATCGACTTTCTATCTGTACTGTCGTTTTTTCGATCAGAAACCAAATGATTTGGTAATTGTTTACGTTGTTTTCCCTAATGGTACGAGAGAAGAAATTTTTAAAAAAAATGTTCCGACAGATATAGCGACCAGTGATGCCATAGATTTTATTTTAAAAGTTGATAACTTGAAACTGAATGAAGCCGGAAGTCACCAAATTCAGATCGATGTTAACTCCGATCCGGTCGCTACAGCTCATTTCGTTGTAGCGTAATGTTATAGTTATATGCCAGATGTTAAGCCTAAAGAGCTTCCCTCCTCGCAGTGGATCGATAAAACTAGCATCATTTTTCAATCTCTTGAAAGGATTCCTTTCTATAAATGGATTTTTGTCATTTGTATGATGGTTTTTGCTTGGGTTGGTGGAGGAGCGGCAGATTCGGGAAATGTTAATTCCATATTTGATATAGGAAAGGTTACATTTTATTATTCGGTTTCAGTTGTTGCTTTTTGTTGGTTAATCAAGGGTAGGTTTACAGACTATGAACCGAATGATAGAAAAAATGTAACTTCAAATTATAAAACCACCAGCAGTACAGAGAAACTGAAATAGTAATAATATTTATATGAACCGAATTTTTACTAGCGAGACAGTCGGAAAAGTTGGCGAGACGGTCAAAGTCGCTGGTTGGGTGCACGCTCGACGCGACATGGGCAAGGTGGCGTTCTTTGATCTCCGTGATAAGGAAGGATTGCTTCAGGTGGTGATTGTGCCTTCCGAAGTCGGTGATACGGCAGAGACGGCGAACAAGGTTCGACCAGAATGGGTGATAGAAATCGAAGGGATCGTTCAGGCCCGTGGTGCCAAGCAAGTGAACGACAAACTCGCTACTGGTACCGGTGAGCTCCACGCCAAGAAACAAACGGTACCCAACGAGGCGAAAACGCCGCCGTTTGAACTCGATAAGGATACGAGCGGGATCAACGAAGAGACGCGTTTGATCCATCGCTACTTGGATTTGCGATCAGTTCGCATGCACAATAATTTGCAGCGCCGACATGATGTGTTTCAGTTTATGCGTCAACATCTTTCGGCTGAGAAATTCATCGAAGTAGAAACGCCGATGTTGACCAAAGGCACACCTGAAGGGGCGCGTGAGTACCTCGTGCCATCACGTTTGCATCCTCAGAATTTCTACGTACTACCTCAATCGCCTCAGCAGTTTAAGCAGTTGTTGATGGTTGGCGGCGTGGAGCGATATTTCCAGTTTGCTAAGTGCTTCCGCGACGAAGATCAGCGCGGCGATCGTCAGCCGGAGTTTACGCAGATGGATTTGGAGATGAGCTTCGTTGAGCAGGAAGACGTGATCGGTTTGATCGAAGGGATGCTGGTCAAAACCGTGCAGACGCTCTACCCAGAAAAGAAAATCCAACAGCTGCCGTTCCCACGCATGACATATGCCGAGGCGATGGAGAAGTACGGCGTTGATCGACCAGATTTGCGCGAAGATAAGAATGATCCGAACTTGCTGGCTTTCTGCTGGGTGGTAGATTTTCCGTTCTTCGAGAAAACAGAAGAGGGCGGGTGGACGTTTACGCATAATCCATTCTCCGCGCCTAAGCCAGAGTTCATGGCTGACTTGCTTGAGAAGAAAAATATCGGCGAAATTATCACCACGCAATACGACGTGGTGCTCAACGGTTTTGAAATCGGTGGTGGTTCAATTCGTAATCATCGACCGGAGGCGTTGCGTAGTGTTTTTGAAATCATGGGTTTCAGCGAAGAAGAAATTCAGGGTAAGTTCGGTCACATGTTGCAGGCTTTCGAATTTGGCGCGCCACCACACGGCGGCATTGCGCTGGGTATGGATCGCGTACTGGCCATTCTCCAAAACGAACCCAATATCCGCGAAGTTATGGCCTTCCCGAAGGATGGTAATGCTCGTGATTTGATGATGGGTGCGCCGTCGCCACTGGCAGAAAAATCGCTTAAGGAAGCCAATATTAAGAGTCTTTAAAACTTAACGAATTCTATGTTCTCTCAAGGTGGTGAGCGGAGACAGAATGAGTTTCGTGAACAGGATGAATATATTGAACCGTTATTGAATGAGAAAGATAGAGAGGTGATCGGGCGTGGTCTACGAAAATTACTTGAAATTCTTAACGCTACACCAGACCGTGAGTTGCCAAATATTATTTTGTTTCCAGATACTGCTGCTCGACCGTTGGCATATGCCGTGAAGCCGGTACTCGATGCGCTTTATGCTTCCAAAGGTCAGGCAACACCAGATTATCGATTTATCGTATTGCATTCCGGACCCAGTGAGCTTTCTTATATGCGTCCTGATGAACATTGGGAAGAGAATCGGGTCGAGTATATTGCGAAATATCTTTCTATGGCTGAAGAAGGGTTACGTGACAGTGTCACTAGCTTACTCGAGGAGATGGATAAGTCAGTAGATGATTCGCTTCAGAGTTGGGAGCAACGATCGGAAATTAGGATTGATTTTTTCGCTAGTCTGGTTGAAAAGGCTGAGCTAGAAATTCGTACCGTGCCAGAAAGAGCTGAAGAATTAAAACAGACTTGGTTGGCGCTGCATGATCGATTAAAGGAGATCGTGGCTGATAGTTTAAATGCACGGGTGTTAGTGATTGATGATTATGTTTATCGTGGCGCTAGTCTTCAGATGTTGGATGACGCTTTCGATGATACAGTACCATCCGTTGACCGGCAGTATTTTAGCTTTGTTGTTAACGAGGACGCAAAAAATAAAATTGAAAAACAGATTCCTGATTTTACTTACGGGACTAGTACAGCTGATGATAATTTTGAGGATTACCGTGGTTTTGATTATCGAACGCTCGATTTAGGTATGTTTTCCGAACCAAATGAAGTTCTTTTGGAGAAAAAAAGAAAAGTCGAGCCGGTAATCGGTGTTAAAAAAAATCTTGGAGATAAATACTCGATATCCTCTCCAGTTGCTAATTCTAAAGAGATGAATCGATTAAGATTGGAGATGAAAACTCAAGGGGAATTAGTGGCGAAAGAAGTTATTAGGTAGAGTATGTGGATACAGTCTTTTAGTGAGATCACCAAGGCCGATGTTGCTCTTGCTGGCGGCAAAGGGGCATCGCTCGGCGAGCTGACCCGGGCTGGTTTGCCGGTGCCACCGGGGTTTGTGATTTTGGTTGATGCGTTTAAGCAGTTTTCAGTGGGTGAGTGGTCGCCGGAATTTCGTGATGAGGTCTTCGCCGCTTTTGATGCGCTCGGCAGCGAGTTGGTCGCTGTCAGATCGTCAGCGACGATTGAAGATTCGGCTGGCGCGAGTTGCGCCGGGATTCTTGAGACGTATCTGAACACCACGCGTGAGACGTTGGAAGCGAACATCGTTAAGTGCTGGCAATCAGTTAAATCGCCACGAGCGCAAGCGTATTGCGCTGGCCAGGAACTATTAGTCGCTGTGGTTGTGCAGGCGATGATTCCAAGTGAAGTTTCTGGCGTAGCTTTCACGGTTCATCCTGTCACTCAGGATCGCAATCAAATGATCGTGGAAGCCTGTTGGGGGCTCGGCGAGTTACTCGTCGGCGGCCTGTGCACACCAGATTCGTACGTGATCGACAAATCTACGAGCGCTATCGTCGAAGATAGCATTTCTCATCAAGACGAAATGCTCGTTCGCGGCCCGGCCGGCAATCAAACCGTCGCTGTGCCCACCGATCAACAAGCCAATCGTAAATTATCACCTGACCAGTTAACCGAACTCGCCACCATCTGTCAGCGCATCGAGCTCCATTACGGTTTCCCCTGCGACATCGAATGGGCTTTTGCCGGTGGCCAATTTTTCATCCTACAAAGCCGACCGATTACAACGTTATCCACATCCTGACGCTTGACGACGAGGGTTAAAAATGATGCAATATATCTAAGCAGTTGAGGTTCTTAATTGAACTATCTACTGGTGTCGCAAATACACTCCCGATCGATTTTTCGATTGGGAGTGTTTTGTATTATCCCAGGCTCATGGGCCCATGGAGGTAATGGTAACCTCAACTGTTTTGACACCAGTAGTTACGAGTTCGATTCTCGTTGGGTCCACCAAAGTAGCCTGGGACCGGCCGACCCGTCGCTTGCGCGGCGGGTTTGGCTTTGGGATGAATAAAAAAGTCGACCCACGCGAGGCGTGAGCCGAGGTCGAGTTGGACTAGAGGTCGATGACCACGATGTGGTCGGCGGTGCCTCGCGCCCAGCGAGGATTGAATTCCGGCTGGTCGAAGGTGTTTCGGAAGCGGGGGGCGAGGTCCTTCTTGTCGCCGTCGAAGTACACGTCGTCGGTGGTCATGACGACCAGGCAGAAGTGGCAGCCGAACCCTTCGTCTTGGGCGATGGTGTAGGCGTGTTGGATGGCCGGCACCTTTCCCAGCCGACGCAACGCTTGTGCGAGCTGATCGGCCTGGTAGCCGTTGTCGCCGGCGATGATCTTCATCACTACCCGGCCATTTTCACGAATTGTCACGAGGCCTTGAGTTGCCATTGAAGACTCCAAATGCAGTCAGAAAATAGCAGTTTTTTGCGAATTTGTCAATGCCTGAGGTTGGCTTTGGGGATGGGATTTGGTAAGGTGTGGGCATTATGGATCACGAAACAAGCCCGTGGCAGTTCGTTTTTACCGGTGATTTGGTCGGGGTAGAGAAACATGTAGTAAAAGGATATGAACGAGCGGTACGGCCGCCAGGGGTAAGGCTGATTTTGAACAATGCTGATGGTCATATTTTACTGACCAAAGAATTTCGTCAGGAGCAGGGTAAAGTTGATTATCGATTACCGGGCGGTAAAGTCGTTGACGACCTAGCTTCGTATTTAGCGGTGCGTAACGACGAACAAAAATTACAGATGGCTGTGATGAAGGCGGCGGAACTGGAAGCTAAACAAGAGGCTGGCGTGGATCAGATTTCTAATTTATCGATTCTGACTAAGTCAGCGGCTGGCGCTAGTGTGGAATGGGATTTGTATTATTTGACTGGTGAAGTGCAAGCGATGAGCCATCAAGAGTTGGACGGCGACGAAAAAGTTCACGGCATCGAAGTTGGTTATTACTCACCAGAGGCTATCATCGAGTTGCTCAAGTCCGGTGACATCTCTGAAGATCGAACCGCCGGATTCCTGTCTCGATTTCTCAGCAATCAATAAATCTATGAGTGCACCGGTAACGAATGAACACCAACCCTCCATGACCGAATGGTTCGCCGCCGTCGGAAATATTGAGCGATCGAACAAGTTTCGCGAAGAAGATAATCGCAAAGTCGATCGACTGGAAGTTTTGTTCCAGGCGTTTGGATTGCCGTATGAGCGGCCGGAGATTCTGCCGGCCCGAGCTTTGACGGACTGCGCGCCAGAGTTTCAGAAGATACTCGATGTACGTGGCGATGAGCTCTGTGCTATTCGGTTGGTGCCCAAGCGGGCCGATTTGCCGAAGATCCGTCAGCGTGGACTATCGATCCGAAACTGTTATGAAAATTGGTTCAAGCAACAAACCATCAACCCGGATGATTACACCGCCTACATTTGTCCGCACAGCGATGAGACGGTGTGGTCATTAGTTTTTGTCGTGACCCCTTCGGGTATTACGGGCGAAATTATTCGCGGTGGCATGGCGCAAATCAGTCACGGCGAAACCAAAGAACAGTTGATTCAGTTTTCGTTTGATTGGCACAAGTGGCACTGGTCGCAGTTGGATGCTGAAGTGGCGCGGCAAGTTCAGCGTGTGGTCGGCTTGTTGCATTTACCGACCGTCGACCTTCAGAAACGGCTAGCCACCGAACTCTCAGCCGAATTTAGCCACGACTATTTGTGCGGCTATTTCGAAGCGACCGTCTGGCCCGGCGACGTTGCTTACATCGTGGATTATAATCGGCTACTTCCGGAATTAATTAATTCAGGAACCACCCCTCCATTTATGGAGGGGACAGGGGAGGCGCATTCACGAACGGCGACGAATTCGTCGGGAGAGGTCCTGGTCTCTGGCGTCTGC
>CAZCLT010000008.1:0-1352 GCA_964499655.1 uncultured Gammaproteobacteria bacterium
CGAGATCTTGCTAGGTGACTGGAGTTCAGACGTGTGCTCTTCCGATCTTGGGTATTTATGGGCCTCCATGTAACGCTCTTCGTAATGGAAATGATAGTCAGCGTATTCCTTCAAGAAATCCAAAAAACTAATAATATTTGCCTCCGCCTCTCCCCGGGCTACGGATTCTTCCAAGGCTGAAATTTTCCTAAAAAGCTCTTGGTGCTGTTGATCGATGCTCGCATCGCCAGCCGTATATTCCTTGGTCCAGATCAGTGCCATAATCACTACAATAAGGACTGCAGAAGGTTCTTGGTGATCGCGCCGGAGATCGCTTCGAACTCAGCCACCAGAGAACTTAACGCTGCTTGAGGATCACCTGAAATATTCGTGACTACGCCGCTATCATCAACCGTTAAGGCCTTGACGTTTCTAGTTCGGCTTAAAGCCACGTTTGGCCCCAAAATCAACATCTGCTTTTTGATCAACTCGGACATGACCTGCTGCAAATCTTTGGGCATAAAAATAGATTAATAATTTTTCGTCGATTTAAAAGTAGCTATTGATGTCAGTATACTACATAAACCCAACTCCGTCTTACTAGATCACCAATGCTAAAAATGGCTTTTACTAAGCCAAGGTGTCTAAAAATTTAGCTAAGTGTAAATAGATTATTCAACCGATTCGCCGAAGGATTCGTCCTTAACATCGGCGATCGCGTCGGCTTTGGTTTGGTGGACGGTGCCATCAAGATGATTTGGTGGTACGTAAATGGTAGCGATCAGCAATGGCGATTGACCGTTATTGATAAAGTTGTGTTTGGTGCCCGGGGTCACAACCACCACATCGCCAACCGTGATCGATGATTCCTGACCGTCCAGCACCGCTTGCCCGGTGCCAGCTTGAATATAAAGGATTTGCTCAACGTGCGCATGCATCTCTTCGCCAATGCTTTCGCCAGCTGGAATATTCATCACAACCAGTTGGGTCTTCTCGGTGGTATAGAGAACGGTACGGAAATTCTGATTGTTGGTTGCGGCCTGCGTGATGTTAGTGATGTAGGACATAAGAAATAAAGATTATTTTTCTATCTTAGCACATCGGGACGAACATGCTCACCAAAATAAAAATCGATAGGCTAGCGACGGCGACACCTCCCACCATCCAACCGTAGGCAAAATACTGAATGTACTTACCGCGGAAGCGCAAGAAATAATAACGATGTTCAGTCCGAGTTTTGATCTCTTGACCGTAGAAAAACATGAATGAACCAATCGCTAAAACCAACAACATGCCATCAATTCCATAAGCCGTAATACCTAAACCAGATTTACAGCCATACAGGCCGGAACCGAAAAACGGCAGGCCTAGTA
>CAZCLT010000008.1:1362-5957 GCA_964499655.1 uncultured Gammaproteobacteria bacterium
ACACTCCGGCCAGCAGCAGCGACCAGTTTCTAAAAACTCTGGCTTTCTTGGCGTCCATAATAGGTTGAGTATATCAAAAAAACGTCTCCCCGTGAAATAAAAACGCCCTCGGCAGCTTATCGCCACCGAGAGCACGCAAACACCTTCGTTACTTGTCTGGGTTCTCGCGAGCCCACTTGACCCCTGCATCGAACGCCGCCTGCGAGTGCCGCTGGATGTGGTCGTTGATACGACCTTCCGCATCGCTCTGTTCCATTCCCAACCTGTTGTCGTCGAAGGTATCAACCTTCTCTTCCTCGATGCAGAACGGCAGCTTCACGCCTGCGAGGTTCTGTGGTGCGGTGATGACGCAACGACGAACGGTGAACTCCATATTTCCCTCCGAGCCTGGTGCTTTCTTTCCTGATTCCTGACGTCAGGTGAATGAATGTATGCCAAGTCTTCCTTTTTGTCAATCTAAAAACCGATAATGTAATCGCTTGAACGTCAGTTCGAGCTGCGCCTTGAGTTGCAAGCGACCAGCCCCACCCTTGAGAAACCTTTCACGACGTTTTGCTTCTTGTTCGGTTAGATATGCCTCATAATAGATGAGTTCAAGCGGTCGGCGGTGAACGGTCGCCGAAACAAAACCCTTACAATGATAATTGTATCTCTCGATCACATCCGATGAATAACCAATATACAACTTACCATCTTTTTTACTGTACAGAACATACGTGAAAAACATACCAGTTAATTGTAACGCAAAACGAGCCATCATGCGTGGCTCGTTTTGACTGCCGAACTGATCTCGAGGTGGGCCAGCTTAGCTGGCCATTCACCTCGCTGAGCTTTCGTAGTGTTTCCTCTGCCAACGCTTAGCGTTGGCCAACTTGTAGAAACCGAGCTCAGCTCGGTGGCAGGGGCGCAGAGATTCGAACTCTGATGAAGGGTTTTGGAGACCCTCATGCTACCATTGCATCACGCCCCTGTATTAAATTTTGTGGCCCTAGCATATCCGTTTTGGCCTCCCTTGGCAAGGAATATCGGTTCGTTGACGGCCTTTAATGATTTTGATACTCTTCCCTCGCGATTTTGCCGATGTAGCTCAGTTGGTAGAGCAACTGTTTTGTAAACAGTAGGTCGTCGGTTCAAATCCGTCCATCGGCTCCATGGATTTCCGTCCAGATTGTCCAGCTACTGTGTTGCGGATCCTGTCAGGCGTCGTCACCGTACTTATCCAGTACGTTTCCTAGCCTGCCATCCGCGCCTTGTATCTGGAGCAATCTGAACAGAAATCATTTCAAAACAAACTTGCCGCAGTAGCTCAGATGGTAGAGCGCATCCATGGTAAGGATGAGGTCTCGGGTTCGATCCCCGACTGTGGCTCCAGGGCAGGTACCGAAGTGGTCAAACGGGGGAGACTGTAAATCTCCTGGCTCACGCCTTCGAAGGTTCGAACCCTTCCCTGCCCACCAAGAAAGCCGCACATCTTTGTGCGGCCTTTTTGTATGATAAAATACCCTCAACTTATCCTTAACCCCTCCCCTATGCCCAAGCATTGGCAAAAGCTGGCTTTAACCCTGGCGGCCGTAGCACTCGTTGGCGGTGGCTGTACAACTAGCACCGAGACAACAGACGACTCCGATACCGAAGAAACCGAGACCGCCACAACCACACCGACGACTACCCCGACCACACCGCCTAAAGGTGGCACAACCACGGGGGTCGAAGTCGGCGAACCGATCGTCATCTCGGCCACTGTTGAAATGAGTGGTGATGGCTTCACTCCGGGCTCAGTCACCATCAAAAAGGGACAGATCGTCAGTTTTAAAAACGTTGGCTCTAACGCCCACTGGCCAGCCAGTGCCCCTCACCCCACGCACACTGACTATCCAGAATTCGACCCCAAGCACGAAATCGCTCCCGGCCAATCTTGGAATTTCCAGTTCGATAAGGTTGGTACCTGGCGTTTCCATGATCACTTGAACTCAGGAGAAATGGGTAACATTATCGTGACGGAATAAAAAAGCGCCCGCACCCAGTTAGACTGAATGCGGACACGGGGTGCCGCCTGAGCGATCAGGCGGCTTTCTCTTTGCGGGCCCTCTTCTTGGAGTCGCCCTCGGACTTCTTCTTGCCCTGCTTGGGCGCACGCGGGGCCATGGCACCGAAGTTCGGGTCCTGGCGACGCGCTTCCGCGGCCAGGCGCTTGCGCCGCTTCTCGGCCGCCTTCTCGGCCAGCCGCCGCAGCTGGTCTTCGGGGCTCATCACCGCGGGTTCGCGCCGCGCCTTGGGCCGACGGGTGGTCGTCGACTCGACGTACTCACCTTCGTCCTCGTCGCGCTTGGCCGCTTCCTCCTCATCGAGCAGGATCTGCAGTGCCTCGGGGACGTGGCGACCGGCGGCCTTCAGCTCGTGCGCCTTCGCGAGGCTACGCTTGTTGCGGTCGGCCAGGGCGCGCGCGATGGCCTCGGCGCCGAGGTGCTCGTGACCGTAGCCGTCGATGAACACGCCGTCACGCTCCAACCGCTCGCGCTCTTCGCGCTGGCGGGTCTTCTCGGCCAGCTCGGCCATGAACCGGGCCGTGTGGATGGCCGAGAGCTGCTCAGCCATGGTCGGCCCGAGCTGGAAGCCGGAACGACGCGCCGCTTCGGCGCACATCGGCCCGAAGCCGAAGTGGCGATTCTCACCCTGAGTGAGCGTCGGCATCTCGGCGGCCGGGTGCCAGCCACCGCAGAGGCAGGCTGCCTCGTGGTTGCGGTGCACCACGCACTCGGTCAACAGCCCCTCGCCACGGCCCTTGATCCGGCCGAAGCTGAAGCTGGTGCCGCCCTTGATGCGCTCGCAGAGCTTGGCCACGCCGGCCGAAATGGCCGTCCAGGCGTTGCGCAGTCCCTCGGGATCGAGGAACATCGGCACCTTGGAACCGGACTTGAACTCGATCTTGCCCGGGTGGCTGGTGGTCGCGTTCACGTGCGGCTCGACATTGGCCACGCACTGCTCACAGAAGCCCTGACCGGACAACTGGATGGCCGCGTTGTAGGCGCGGGCGCGGTCCAGGTTGAACTTCATGGTCGGGGTGACCACGATCCCGCGGATCAGGCCCACGAGGAAGATCGGGTTGAGCACCCGAGCCGCCTTGGCCATCACCGGCCGTTCCTGGCAGAGCGCGCAGGTCTTGGTGTCGCGGATCAC
Source organism: uncultured Gammaproteobacteria bacterium (assembly GCA_964499655.1). Classification (GTDB taxonomy): domain Bacteria; phylum Patescibacteriota; class Patescibacteriia; order UBA9934; family UBA9934; genus CAYPRR01. Next base: position 4,540 of record CAZCLT010000008.1, read on the forward strand.
CGCGCGCATCATCCGGCACATGCCGTCCGGGCCGATCTGGCCCTGGTGGCCCGGAGCCACGCAGTGGCTGCCCTTGGGCACGCACTTCATGGCGAACACGGAAGCGGAAGAAGAAGCGGTCATCTGTCACCTCAGAAAAAAGCGTTGAAGGAACCGTCCCGTAGCAACGGGAGGCTAGCAAAATATCAAAAAACAGGGTTTTTGTCAAACGATTGACATTTCTACCGTTATCGCCTAAACTTGGCCCATTATTGAATATCCTCTATGTCCCAAGATAATATTGCACGATTAGCCTGCAAAAACTGCGAAAAAACCAACTACCAGTCGCACCGCAACAAAAAGACGCTCAAAGAGCGCCTAACTTTGTCCAAGTTCTGCAAGCAGTGCCGTGCGCACACGGAGCATAAAGAAACCAAGTAGGGGCCGATCCAGGTATCGGCCCGGCGAATAGCGGTCGAAAGGCCGTTATTTTATTTGACGATCTCGGAAATCCGCTCCTCAAAATCTTCGATCTTATGGTTATCTGGATTGACTTCGCGGAGACGGTCAAGCGCCAAATTAGCTTCGTACTTGTTGCCGCTTTCAATCGCCGACTCAATCAAGAAGTCTAAATATTTTGGATTTTTCGGACTAAGCGAGGAAGCCTTTTTATAAAACTCAAAGGCAGCTTCATTGTTACCAAGCGCCTCTTCGACCTCGCCGAGGCTGGTGATCACACTGGCGTCTTTGGGCGACAGCTTGGCTAAAAAAGTAAACGTCTCGCGGGCGAGATCATAATCCTTACGGCGCAAATAAAGTCGACCTAAATATTCGTAGGCCGGCACAAACTTCGCATCGTAACTGATGATTTCAATGTATTTCTTCTCAGCTTTATCGAACTCACCGTCTTCAACTAAGCCATTAGCTTCTTCAACCATCACTTCAAGTTCATCACGGGTATAGCTACTTGGTCGAATTTCTTTTTGCTTGGCTTGATACTGACGCTCCACGGCCGTGAGTTTACCGGCCACACGACGCACTAAATTCTGAAAACCAGTGCCGATCGGTTTCAGTACTGATTTATTTAATTGATCAAATTGCTTTACCCCAGCTCGCTCCACCCGACCCTTCATGATGTCGTATTTTTTCTGTCGCGAAACCGAATCTTTATCGGTCGATGGATCGATCATGCGCACTTGCGGCAACTTGCGCCAAACCACAAAGCCGATCAGCCCTAAACCAGCCACTATCAAAATCGTCAGAATAATCGTCATCCACATAATTTAAGCTTGAGCTTCGATTATTTCCGCGGCCGCCGCGACAATCTCCTGGAATTGTACTGGCTTCAAACTAGCACCGCCAACCAACACGCCATCGATTTGTGACTCGCGCAGAAATTGGTGCACGTTTTCACTATCGACTGAACCACCATACAACAC
>CAZCLT010000008.1:5967-9454 GCA_964499655.1 uncultured Gammaproteobacteria bacterium
CAATCTGTTCGTCGCGCGCGTTTAAAATCTTCTTAGCAACTTCGCGAATAAAGGTGTGCATGGCAACAGTCTCCCCAATTGAGGCAGCCAAACCAGTGCCGATAGCCCAGACCGGTTCGTAGGCGATATGTAATACCCGCCGACCGGCCAGTTCGTTACCTTCGAGCGCCGATCGCAATTGCGCCGCCACCACTTCTTGCGCCCGCCCGGCTTCGTGGTCGCTCTTCGATTCGCCTACGCAGAGCACTGGAGTAAGCCGTGAAGTTAACACGGTTGAAAGTTTCTGCTTGATCAACAAATCACTTTCGCCAAGCAGTTCGCGGCGTTCTGAGTGACCGACAATTACAAACTGACAGCCCACGTCTTCCAACATGGCCACACTTACTTCCCCGGTCCAAGCGCCGCTTTCACCCGGGGCCACGTTTTGCGCGCCCTGATGAACCCGTGTTCGTGCCAGCACTTTGTGAACTTCCGAAAGCGCGGTAAACGACGGACACAAAATCACTTCCGGTGTCACCTCGCGACCACGCAAAACTCGAACCACGCCGCGAGCCAAGGCGACGCTCTCCCGGATGCCGAGGTTCATCTTCCAGTTAGCGACGACGTATTTCATATTAAAACTTTGGGAACTCCTTAAGTAACGCTTCGTCGGTTTTGTACGGACCGATGGCGGCGATCGAGAGCTTCGATAGATCGAGAATTTCGTTGGCCACACGCTGAACATCTTTGGCCGTCACTTTTCTGTATTTCGCTAATTTCTCGGCCGGAGTTTCCACCTGCCCGAGGAATAATTCCTGGCGAGCGTAGAACTCGGCGCGACTCGATGAATCTTCCAGGCTGAGTTTGGTGGCGCCGTCCACGTGATCCTTTACGTTACGCAATTCCTGCGCCGTGACGCCTTTCTTTTTCATCTTCATCACTTCCTGCAAAATCGTCTTCGAAGCCAGCGGTAGGCGCGCACCATCGAGCCCGGCACGGATAACAAAGGTACCGACGTCTTCGTACGCATCGGCCACAGCCCGGACGTGGTAGCACAACCCTTTACGTTCACGCACCTCGATGAACAAGCGCGAACTCATCGATCCGCCCAAAATGCTAGCCAGCAACTGGATGGCTGGCTGGTCCGGGTGATCTTTTCCGACCGATGGGAAACCGAGCGCCACCTGAATCTGTTTAACGTCTTTGTTCTGGCGGCGAACGTGTGGTTTTTTGTGGGCCGGCATCACGCCGAAAGGCACGAAGCATTCCGGTTCCGGTCGAGATTTCACCGTGCCGAAAGTCTTCTCGAGCAAAGCCATGGCGTTTTCTGGCACTTTGCCGGCGATGGCGATGACCATCCGCTCGGGCGAATAATAAGCATCACGGTAAGCGATCACGTCGTTACGCTTCATAGCCAGCATCGATTGCGCGGTGCCGGCAATGTTGCGACCGAGTGTTGAGCCATCGAACATCGCTTCCTCGAGGATGTCCTCGATGTGCATCACCGGATTTTCTTCGTACATTTTAATCTCTTCAATGATCACCTTTTTCTCGCGCGCCATTTCCACCGGGCTGTAAAGCGAGTGGAACAGCATGTCGTTCAACATGTCGATGGCCACTGGCACTTGCTCGGCCGCGATTTTCACAAAGTAGCCGGTCATGTCTTTGCCAGTGTAAGCGTTGTACTCGGCGCCAAAACGATCCAACTCGCGCGAGATGTCCACCGTGTTTGGCCGGCGTTTAGTGCCCTTGAACATCAGGTGCTCAACATAGTGGGAACCGCCCCAAACTTTCATTTGCTCGTAGCGCGAACCAACTTTGAACAACACCAAAACCGTGGCGGCATCGGTTCCGGCGTAAGGGATAAGGTGAACGCGCGCACCATTCTTTAACTTTTTAGCGTGAACCATAATGAGCGGAAAAATAATTTTCTAATTCTGAAATCGCGATGCGTTCTTGCTTCATCGTATCGCGATCACGAACCGTCACCGCATTATCGGTGAGCGTTTCAAAATCGACCGTCACGCAAAACGGCGTGCCGATTTCATCCTGGCGGCGGTAACGTTTTCCGATCGATTGCGTTTCGTCGTAATCCACGCGCCACTGTTTCGCCAGTTGCAAGGCCAGCGGTTCAGCGACGCTCGAGAGCTCTTCTTTCTTTGAGAGTGGCAGAACGGCAATTTTAACTGGCGCTAAATGTTTTGGTAGATGTAAAACCACACGTGTTTCACCTTCGACCTCTTCTTCGTCGTAAGCGGAAAGCATCACGGCTAAGAAAGTTCGATCGACGCCGAAGGTCGGCTCGATGACGTGTGGCAAATACTTCTCACCGGAAATTGGATCAGTAAACTTCAAATTGGCACCAGAATATTTTTCGTGCTGAGCCAGATCAAAATCTGTTCTATAAGCCAGACCGTAAAGTTCTTTCTGACCGAAGGGATAATCAAACTCCGTATCAACACTGCGTTTAGAATAATGGGCACGATCAGCTTCTGGGATCTCGATGTAATGCAATCGATCTTGATCAATACCTGATTCAACGAGCCATTCTTTCTGCTGATTCAACCAGTACTCAAATTGTGCATCGGCATCCTCGGGCTTCACGAAATACTCGACCTCCATCTGTTCGAATTCTCGAGTACGAAAAATGAAGTTGCCGGGTGTGATCTCGTTACGGAACGATTTACCAATTTGAGCAATACCAAAAGGTACTCGCTTACGAGATGCTTGGACCACTAAAGGAAAGTCTACGAACATGGCTTGCGCGGTTTCCGGACGAAAATAGACGACGGCGCTCGCGTCTTCTTTTGGCCCGAGCCAAGTTTTCATCATCAAATTGAAAGAGGCTGGTTCGGTAAAGGTGTCGCGCTGACCGCACTTTTGGCACGGCTTAGTCAGATCGATTTGATCAGCTCGGTAACGTTCGTGACAATTTTTACACTCCACCAGCGGATCAGAAAACGTCGCCACGTGGCCGGAAGCTTCCCAAACCTTGGGATTCATAATCAAAGCCGCGTCGATCCCGACCATGTCCAAGCGCTGAGTGACGAATTTTTTCCACCAGGCTTGTTTGATATTGTTTTTGAGCTCCACACCCAGTGGACCGTAATCCCAGCTGTTGGCCAAACCACCATAAATATCCGAACCCGGGAAGACAAATCCCCGGGCTTTACACAACTGCACCAGCTTTTCCATGGAAACTTGCGCCATATTATATCGTCGTGATTTCTTCTTCTTTCTTGCTACCGAGTTCATCAATCTTGCCGTTCATTTCTTTGGTCGCCTTATCGAGCGCTTCAAGTAAGCGATGATTTTCATCGGCGCCCATTGATTCATCTTTTTCTATTTTCTTTTTGATTTCGTCGCGAACTTGGCGAATGGAAATACGCGCTTCTTCTAATTTCTCTTTCATCACCTTCACCAAGCGCTGACGAGTTTCGTCGGTCATCATCGGCATCGCTAATCGCAAAGAGCGACCATCAACCGTGGGCATGATTCCGATGTCTGA
>CAZCLT010000008.1:9518-9872 GCA_964499655.1 uncultured Gammaproteobacteria bacterium
TAACCATCGGTTGATCCCAAGGTTGGATTTGCAAAGTGCGCGCGTCTTGAATTGAAATCGAAGCGAGCGCTTTGATGGGCTGAAGCGAACCGTAAGAATCTACTTGGATATTCTCGACTAGGGCCGGCGTAGCTCGGCCGGTTCTGATACCCGAAAGCTCGGTGCTCAAGTGTTCAATGGCCTTTTGAAAAAGTGGCTTAGCATCATCGATGTGACTCATATTGAAAGGTAAAATCAGACTCTAGTGTGTCAAAATCTAGGCGAAACGTCAAACGAACTAAATCGCGACCTCTCCAGCTCTCCTAGAAGGAGAGCGTCGCGAAATTAATTCATTAATTAGCCCTTCTTCCTCCT
>CAZCLT010000008.1:9882-10305 GCA_964499655.1 uncultured Gammaproteobacteria bacterium
GGAAATCGGTGGTCTGCCAGGACTGTCCGCCGTTGGCACTCTTGTAGAACACCCCTTCAGTGCCGTAATACATCACGCTGTCATCTTTCGGGTCGATGGCCACGCTCCAAGCACGAACATCACCCGAAGATGAAATGAGCGAAAGTGAAGACCAAGTCAAACCAGCATCCTTAGAACTGAGCAAGCCATATTTTGTGTTCATGATCAGTGTGGTGCCGTCATCGGTTTGCGCAAAGCCGTAAACCTTATCGGACGATTTGAATTCCTTCAATTGATCTTCGTATTCCACCCACGTGGTGCCGGAATCAGATGATCGATACAATCCATTACCGTTTGTACCAGCTAGAATAACTCGGCTGTCGCTATTGCTCACGGTTCCAGCTGTGATGTCGCTCTTTAACCGCATAACAGTATTCCAAAACG
>CAZCLT010000008.1:10315-25488 GCA_964499655.1 uncultured Gammaproteobacteria bacterium
CGAGTGACGGTTGTCCAACTCGAACCAGCGTCAAGCGAGCGAATGATGTCACCAGCCGAAGTGCCGACCCACAAAATGTTCGGGTTGTACCAATCCAACACAAAGCTGGTCAGCGTTTCGTCCGCTCGGGTTTCCACATACATCGAAGTGAAAGTGCGGGCGCAGTCGGTTGATTTTAAGATACGCTGAGTTTTCAAAACGTAAATCGTACAAACATCACGCGGATCAACCTCAGAGTCGAGCACGGCGCCGGAACGGGCTTCAGAATCTTCTGGCCGCATCCAAGAAGCACCGTCGTCGTAGCTGTAAATCAAACCATTAGCTTCGGTACCGAGGTAATAAGCCGAGCCATCGGATGGATCGATTTCGATACTGGTGACGTTCACACCGTTGATCGAACCCACGCCCGATGATGATGGCAAAGCGTGCAGACCGCTCCAGTTGGCGCCGCCGTCTTCGGTAATCCAAGGACCACCATCCGGACCAGATGAACTACCGCCCAAACAGCCCTGGCCGGTGAGAACGACAGCCGCTGCCAATAACGAAATTTTTGAAAGTTTCATATTGATTCCATTATACATTGATTGCCACGTGCTCCAAAATGATGCTCCGATTGCCATTGTGGATTAACGATTCCCTCGATTCCAAAACTGCTTCCAACGCTCGCGCTTTCGTCTCGGCTCCCTTCTCATGCAACACAAACATGATCTGATTGAGGAATTCCTCAACGCGAGATTTATCTTCTCGTGAAGATTTTACGATTTCGTCGATCTGCGTGATCCGCCGCGACAACGGCGCCTCGATGAATTTCAACGCTTCAGCCCGCGCTGACCGGTATTCCTCTAATACCTCGGAATTCGAAAATCCCATGGCTACACCCGGACGACCAACAGCGAAACCGGCTAGCTCGTGGGCGAGATCAGGTTCAGAACCTTTTGTCGGGCCGATACCTGGATCGGCCCCTACGGAACGACGTCGCAGCATCTGACAAATTAATTCCCGCTCCACCAAAGTAAATTTCAAATGAACGGTTCGGGACAAAATGGTCGGTAGTAATCGATTAGCGTCGGCAGCGATGAGAATAATCGTTGTTAGCCCGGCTGGTTCTTCCAGTGTTTTGAGCAGTGCGTTCTGGGCGGCCAAAGTCATCTGATCAGCGCCATCGATAATGGCGATTTTTCGGGTACCACCAAAGGCTGACAGCGACAGACGTTCGCGAAGATCACGAATTTCTTCCACCGAACCGCCGTCGATAACCGTAACGTTAGGATTGACGTTTACCGCATCGATCCCGACGAATTCCTTGGCCATGGCGAATTTACCGATTCCCGATGGGCCGGAAAAGCAATAAGCATGGGCCAGGCTGTTTTGGGCTAAAACCTTGGTTAAATAGTCCTTTTGGGCCGTATGGCCGATTATTCCGGTAAACATGGGCGAATCATACCACAGGGCAGGTCACAGACCTGCCCCTACGGCGAACATTGCCCACCTCGACTTGACAAAAGTTTAAAGTTATGCTATATTAGCTTGTCAACAAAGAACAGAGATAGCCCTTTAATGTCATGGGTTTCCCCACAAAATCACGAATTAGCACATAATTCATGGTTTTTTGGAGAGTCCCATAAACACGGGATGGCCCTTAGGGCCAAGACGCTAGTATAAATTCACTAGAAAGCGTCTTTCATCATCTACCCCAGCCTGCCGGTGGGTCATCACCGGACGGAGTCTACAATGCGCAAGTCCACTTCCGCTCTCCTCGGCGACATCGAGTCCAAGTTCCAGAAGGCCCAGGGCTTCCTGCGGATGAAGGACGAAGAGGCCGAGAAGGCCGGCGAGCCCCTGACCGTGCGCCTGCTGCGCAAGGCCGCCAAGTCCTTCGGGACCAACGTGGTCTTCTCCGCGGACCGCAACGGCGTCGAGGACACGTTGGACCGCATCCTGCGGGCCTACCTGATCCTGGACCCCCGCGAGGCGCACACGCTGGCCACCTGGTACGTGGTGAAGCAGGCCGAGGGCAAGGACGCCGGTGCCATGGCGCTGGTCGACGCGGCCCGCATGCTCACGACCAACCCGTCGCGGCCCGTGTGGCCGATGATGGGGACGCCGGAGGGCATCGAGCGTCGCTACGACGCGTCCGAGCGCCTGCTGCGCCTCGCGATCCTGCACCCGAACCGCAACATCTCGAACCGCGAGGTGTACGGGGTGATCGCCGGATCGTTCGTCGACTCGGGCCTCATGCCCCAGGACGCCTGCATGGCGCTGGTGCTGGCGGTCGAGGCGGAGCGGGACGGTGGCAAGGTGGCGGACGCGACCGGGCAGGAGGACGGCGGCGAGACCGGCGTGGAGGTCGAGGGAACGCCCGAGGCCCCCGCCGAGACCGGCACGCCGGCCGAGCAGCCCGCCGCGGCCAGCGAGACCCCGGCCGAGGAGCCGGCGAAGCCCAAGCGCGAGAGCAACAAGCAGCGCAAGGCACGCGAGGCCGCCGAAGCCGCCGCGGCCAAGGACCCGGCCGCCGGCCTGACCGGGCACAAGCCCAAGAAGGACGATGGCGTGGCCGGCCTCGAGGATCTCAACCTGGGCTGATCACCCCCTGCGCCGAGCAGGCTCCCAACTCGGTACGTCGTGTGGCCTGTCGTTTCTTCCAAAAGAAGATTCGGCAGGTCACTCACTCATAGCTCACGAAGCGTTCGTGATCTGCGAGTGGTCCATTCACAGTCGTTCTAACCAATCTGGAGGAGCTGTGAGTAATCCGTCAAAGGCGCAAGCCCTTGCGGAGGCCTTCAAGTGCCTAGTCTCGGCCTAGCTGATCCTAGGCACACACCCGAAGGCCATCGGATCATATTTCTTCGGAAATCACTGTTCCACCCTGACGCAAGTCAGAACTCACCTCCAGATTGGTTCGAATGACTTTTCTTTTTCCCCACCACCACCGGAGACCAATGTCCCTCACCTTCCCCTTCGCTTCCCGCCTCGCCCGCAACCTCGCCCGCGCCAACGTCCGCCAGGACTGGCGCAATCTCCCCGAGCCCATGTTCGAGGAGATCGACGGCATCTGCGAGATCGACGACGGCATGGACGGCGAGATCATCGCGGACGACGACACGATCGACGAGATCGTCTTCGTCGGCAACGACCGCAACATCGAGCCGATCAACGTCGGGATGGTCCTGTCCGAGCAGAACGGCGACCACGGAATGGTTCGTCGTTGCCGGATGGCCCGCGTCAACCGGACCCACGTCGACAACTCCCGGCACCAGCACGGCCACCGCCAGCGCCACTCCGACCAGTTCGAAGCCGAGCTCGCCGAGCTCGACAACGAGATGGAAGTGGCCTGGGAGCTCGGCGACAGCTTCAACGACTGGGAGCCGATGCCTGAGATGGTCGACGACCCCGAGATCGCGGAGTTCGTCGAGCAGCTCGAACAACAGGCGGCCTGACCCCGTGGCGGCGCAATCTTCACCGGTTGCGTCGCCCACTTTTTTTATTTAATCTTTTTGCTCGTCGCCCAGTTCTGCGATTCTTTCCAGGCGAGTTCGAGCGTCGATCGCGCCACGTCGGCGATGGTCTGCGACGTGATTTCGATGGCGATGATACCTTGGGTGTAAGCGAACAGAACTAGTTTATCGCCGCTGACCGTCATCTCACCCTTGATCGGACAAAGCGTCGGCGAAACGACGACATAATCGATGTCCGCTTGATCGTGAAGATCAACCTGGCGATCAGTCACGATGATCGAACGGACTTTTCGTTTTTTGTGCGCTAGTTGTTGTTGATGCTCGGTTGACGCTTTCGGATCGTGCAACGCCATGTAGGCATCAAAGCCAATGATCTGAATAATATCACCGCTAGCAACTTCGTGTTCGCGACGCATGGCGCGCAAGCCTTCCACCCCTTCGATGTAACGGATTTTCGGTTTGGCAAATGAAGCATTATAAAAAGCTTGCAGACTCGGTAGCAGATCGTGCGCCAAACGGCCACGATCTTTGATCTCCTCTTCTTGAAGATTCAGCATGGTGATCAACCGCAACGGCGACTCGGCCACGAAGCGGCGCTCACCGTTTTGTGTGACCGGCGTAACGAGTCCGCGGACGATCAAATTTTCGAGCACAGTGTAAGCCGTGGCACGATTGATTTTGGCGCGCTGAGCAATGTCGTGTGCGTTCGAATTCCCAAGTTCCAGCGCAGCCAAATACGCGGCCGCTTCTTTATCGGTAAAACCCAAGCGGGCTAAATCATGTTCGAGGTTGTCCATACGCCACCTGCCGTAACACCTCCCAAGTGCGCTGCGCCGTTTTATCCCAGCTAAACATTTTCACGCGCTCACTTCCCTTTTGGATTAATTCACGTCGTAGATTTTCGTCGCCGATGATTTTATTCATCGCCACCGTCCAGCCATCCAAATCATCGGGCGTCACGAAAATCGCCGCCTCACCCGCCACTTCGCGCAACGCCGGAATATCCGAAACGACGAGCGGCACACCGGCTCGCATCGCTTCCAGCGCCGGCATCCCAAAACCCTCGTAGTAACTCGGGAAGACGTAAGCCGTGGCACTGGTCAGTAAACGCTGAGCTTCTTCATCGCTCACATAGCCCGGAGTGACAATTCGATCAGCCGCGCCCGACTGCGCAATCGCTGCTTGAATTTCTTCGGCGCCAAAGCCCCACGAGCCAGCAAGAATTAATTTCGTGTCGCCGCCGACTCCCCCAAACGCCCGCACCAAATTGGCGATATTCTTCTTTGTCTCCAGCCGTCCGATGGTTAGAAAATATTTTGATGCTTCATTAAACGGACGATCGTCTTTTTTTAGAAGCATCGCTTCCGCCGCTAAATGTGCCACGGAAATTTTCTCAGCCGGCAAACCGTACAGCTCGATCAAATCATCTTTCGTGGTTTGCGAAACAGAAATAATCGCCGCGGCTTCTTTGGCAGCGCGAGCCACGGCCCATTCTTGGCGCGCCGAACTTTGCGTTGAGTAGACGGCCGGCAATCGACGAAACGCCACATCATGAATTGTGGCCACAATTTTCGCTCGACGATGGAACAACGGAATCTCGTGCACCGGGCTCCAAAAAATATCTGGTGGACGAACCAGTAATTCAATACTCAATCGACCGTGCGTCCAGCCTTTTTTAAATGGCCATTTGATAATCCGCCACGACCAGCCAGTTGGAAGCTCACCGAGATCATCGACGACGGTGCTCGAATATAAAACCACCTGCTCACCCGGTCGCAACGGCGACTTCATCATCTCTTGCAGTACCGAAAACAAGTAACGCTCCGTGCCGGTGCGTTGTTTTCTGGTGAGTGCATTTACATCTATCCCAATAATCACACCACTTAATTCGGCCGATGACGTGGGGTGGCACGGGATGTTCTCGAACGGGCTGTCCCAAAACAGACCGGCGGGAATATCCCGATGACAGGACCCCAGTCATCGGCGGTTATTAATTATTCGTAAACACGCTGCGTTTGTAAGCCTCCAGGTTTTCGAGTGCGAGCCCAGTCCCTTTGGCCACGCAGAGTTGCGGTTCTTCGGCCACGTACGTTGGCACACCAGTCGCTTCGGCGATCAGACGATCAAAATTTCGCAGCTGACTCGAACCGCCAGAAATCACAATCCCCTTGTCCATCACATCGGCCGAGAGTTCGGGCGGCGTTTTGTAAAGCACCTCCTTCATGGTGGCGATCACCCCTTCGAGCAACGGCTGAATCGCTTCCGTCACGTCATCGCTAGTCACTTCCATAATCTTCGGCAAACCGGTGATCATGTCGCGCCCCTTCACTTCCATCGTCAGTTTATCTTCCAAATAAAGCGCTGAGCCAACGTTGATTTTAATTTCTTCAGCCGTGCGTTCACCAATGGCCAAGTTGTACGTGCGGCGGATATGCTCCATGATGGCGTGATCGAATTTTACGCCGCCGATGCGCACTGAATCCGAAGCCACGATACCACCGAGCGAAATCACCGCCATTTCCGTAGTGCCACCGCCGATTTCCACGATCATGTGGCCCGACGGCGAACCGATCGGAATGTTGGCGCCGATGGCGGCCACGATCGGCTGTTTGATGATGTACGCGGCCTTGGCACCGGCGGCGAGCGTCGCATCAATCACAGCACGTCGTTCCGTCGAAGTGATTCCACCCGGCACGGCGACCATTACTTCTGGTCGAAAAATACGCACGCCACCGAGCGCCTTGTTGATGAAGTAACGTAACATCGCTTCTGTGGTGCGATAGTCAGCGATCACGCCGTCCTTGAGCGGACGTTTAGCGATGATCGTGTCGGGCGTCCGACCGATCATGTCTTTAGCTTCTTTACCGACAGCTAAAACTTTTTTATCTAATTTCGAAATCGCGACGACTGAAGGTTCGTTTAAAATAATCCCCCGCTTAGGGACGTAAACCAAAACCGTGGTGGTCCCCAAATCGATCCCAATTTTTTTCGCGAACATAAAAGTGAGGGCTAGAACTGTACGGTAAACACCAAGTCTTGATCGAGTACAGTCTCGAGTTTCAGCGAATTATCGCCGAACTGCGAAGCGTCTTCGCTAGGCGTGGCGGTCCTCACTTTCTTACCAAAATTTAAGTCGAGCGTCAAAGCGTGATCATCAGCCCCTAATTGTTTAGCGGTTTGTAATTGATAGACTCCAGCCTTGATGGCACTAGCCACACTGGCTGGCAATTTGTAGGTGAAGGAAAGGGTGCGCGTTTCACCCGGTTCGATCGAAGTGAAAGTGCCAAAGCTGGTCAACTCCAAATCATCAACTACATCGATCGTCGCCTCTTTGAGCGACGGGTTGTGTAGCTTATCGTTTTCTAGCGAGCCGGAAGATGAAATGAGCGTGCTACCTGGCGGCGCGAAAACTCGGGTGTAAGTTCGGTAGCGAGTCGTAAACTTGGTGAAGCTACCGGTGTTCAGGTAAGTGATGGCCGTGGTGGCGTTAAAACCGCCCTGGCCATCGGGCACGATCGAATATTTAATCGATCGCTCAACCACTGGATCAGTTTTGAGCGCTGCCAAGTTCGCATCAACGACCAGCAGGAAGTCGTCGTGTGTTCCTTGATCGATTTCTCCGGCCCAACCAGAATCCACAAATGCCGACTGTGCCGATTCATTGTTACTGTACAATTGAATTTGTTTATCAGTGAAACTTTTATCAACGGCCAGGAATAAATCCGGCCACTTGCTGGTCGATAAATGAAACAATCGATCGATTAATTCGTCAGTCAGCTTAGAAACAATCAGCTTACGCTCTTCGAAAGGAATATCTTTATCGGCAAAACCGAATTCGACTTCGTATTCGAGCAGATCGCGAATATTACTACTATCAAAAGTGATGCCATCAACGGTAATCGGGCCAGTGAGCGCGATCAGGCGCGAAACAAAGGTCGGCGTAATACCGATCACGCCGTGAATTTCGGGCACGGGCTGGCCCAAAAAGGAAACTTCTTGACGCAATAATTTGACCGCCGTCTGCGCTGACGTTGGGAAATCTGGCGACCAGTTGGCATCGCGGAAATACCATTTTGGCACGCCGAGATACTTAACGAGTGGCGCTGGGGCGGCGACGTAATAGAGTGGATTTTCCACGTACTGATCAATGGCGTAAGTATCGCTCACCAACATGTTTTTGATTTCGCCATCGCGCATCAACAACAATCCAAAGACTCCAAGAAAACCGCCACCGGGCCGCAACTCGGAATTATTTTCGAATAGTACCAGCCACTGACGATCGCTATCCACGCCAGCCAACTCTTGCACCGAAGCAGCCAGCGGCACCAGCACGTCCACGCCGGCGATTAAAGCTGGCAACAGTTCCCTAAACGGCGCGATCGCTTCGGTGATCTGTGGAGCGACGCTCAATTCATCCAAACGATCCAAATCAGCCTGTGCTAAACGTAATTTAACTTGTGCTTCTTTGAGCTTTGGAAAGGAATTGTGAAGCGTGCGGAGTAAATCGGCTTTAGTCTCCGGAGTCAGGTCAGCGAACGATTCCACGCGTTCGCCGGTTTTTTTGATATCCAGCAAGCCCTGAGCCTCGAGCACGACATCATAAACTTCTTCGGCGATGTCGATGGCCTGAGACAGTGCTGCCGCCGAATCGATCCCCGCCGCCACCACCGCACTCACGGCCGCCACTTGATCGCCAACATAAGGCACGGGCCGAGTCCAAACCAGTAATTTCAATCCAGATTGCGCGCGCTCTAATCCAGTTGTTGCTTCTTTTACACCCTCGCGCGCACCAGGAAAATCAAACTCCGTGGCCGCGGATTGCGCCGCTTCAATCCCCGCCTTGGCTTGCGCTCCGCCGGTCACTAACCGACTTACGCCAAGTACCGTCACCACACTCAAGCCAATTACGGCCAATAAAATAATCATGAACACCGTGCGAACACTGCCACGGCGCCAAAACGAAACTCGACGCACGCCAAATGGTGCCGGCTGAGCACTGGTCGGTTCAGGATCTTCGGGAACGAAATTAAAGGTGGGCTCAAGATTCATGTCGAGGATTATTTTGTTTGTAGTATTTTCGGTAGTACTTCACGAAGCTGGCGATCTGGATCCAAGCAAACTTGGAAAACAGCTGAGCCAGGAGTCCGCCATCAGCCGAAGCACGACGATGATAATGAACCATCACGCTGGCCGGATGGTAAACGACGCGTTCGCCGGCTTGCCAAAAACGCCGACACAAATCGTTATCTTCATAATACATAAAAAACTGCTCATCGAACATGCCGATTTCACGCAGCGTTTCGGCTCGGCAAAAAAGCGCGGCACCGATCAGCGAATCAACATCCATGGTTTCACCGTGTGGTTCGTGGACCATCAAATATTCTTCGACCGCTTCTTTACCACGCGACCACTGACCCAGCGGCGTGCGACGGTAAGCCGGCAACAACAATGACGGTAAACGAAAACAGGAATGCTGGAGCGTGCCATCGGGGTTGAGTAGTTGCGGGCCACAAACACCCACGTCAGCGTTTTCATCCATGAAGCGTACGAGTTCTTCAAGGCTACCAGGCCGCACGATGATATCCGGGTTGAAAATCAAAATGTACCGACCACTCGCCTTCTCGATCCCGCGATTCATCGCGCTGCCAAAACCAACGTTGCTCGAGAGCGGTAAATGCCATACGCCGTGGAATTCATCACGCAAAGTCTCACCCATGCCAGCGCTCGGATTATTATCGACGACAATCACTTCGTAACCGATCCGCGGCGCGGCTTGGCGCAAACTGCGCAAAGTCTGGCGCACTAATTGGCGCTCAAAAGTGTGAACGATAATGATCGAGACATCAAGAGACATACTGACGAATGGCCGATTCCGGCAACTTGGCCTGCTGACTGACTAAACCACGTTTTTTAATCATCTTTAAAAATAACGGCAGACTGGTCAGTAATTTTTTTCGAGTTTCTTTTTCTGTCAGTAGCCCATAAATGACCCGACCGCCTTCGTGAAAAGCAATCCAGGGGCAAGCCAAAATAAATCCCAAGATTGATAAATTCTTCACTAAAACAAACAATTGATTCCGAGTTGAAAGCGCGGCCGTAAACGGTCGTTGACCACGACGATTTTTCCAACGCTCAAGCCAATATTGTTTTTCGGCACCGTACATGCCGCGATAATGCCAAGCAATGGCCGTGGGTACGAACTGCGTTTTCCAACCCGAGCGTGCCAAACGCCAAGCTAAATCACAATCTTCACGATAAGCGAAAAAATCATCATCGAAAATCTCACCATCAAGCGCTACGTCGCGCAAAGCCGTGGCGCGCCACAACGCCATCGTGCCGGTCGGCCCAAAAATATCCGTCGCCGTGTCGTACTGGGCCTGATCGAGTTCGCCAGCGCCACGATCGACCATCCGCCAACCACGCTTCACGCGAAGCCCAGTGGTATCGATGATCTCGGACTGGGTAGTTTCCTCCAGTGTTTCGTCACCAAGATGTTCGCCAAAGGCCCGATAAAGCTTGGGCTGAACGGCACCAAGTTCTGGATTGGCTCGCAATGTTTTAACCAATTCTTCAACTACACTGTCCTTCAAAATCATGTCGGCGTTCATCACCAAAATGTAGGCCTCCTCGCCCGGCGGCAGATGTTCGAAAGTAAACTTCATCAATTGATTATGACCGGGAGCAAAACCAAGATTACGCACGTTACGACCAACGATGGTGTGGGGGTAGTGTTCTTTGAGGTAAGAAAGAGTGCTGTCATTGCTACCGTTATCTAAAACTCGAACCGTAAAGTCTGGATAAGTCTGCGCCTTGAGTGAAGAAAAAAGATCGGCCAAATAGCGGCGATCATTCCAAACTAGAATATGAGCGTAAACGTGCGGATTCATGCTGACACAGCGTATAAAAAAAAGTGCCCCCGGTCAATCCTTCGACCGAGGGCGAGCGTCCTTGCGAACGCCCTAGTGGCGGTTGGAGCGGTGGCTCGAGGCCGACCGGTGGTGGCCGGAGGACGAGCGACGGCTGTTCGAGTGGCGGCTCGAGCTGGAACGGCCGGAGTCGTGTCGGCTGTGGCTCGAGCGCGCGCTCGAGATGTACCAGAACCCGGCCGGGTGCCAGGCGTAGCCCGAGACCGCGTAGCTGTAGCCGTGACCGTGGCCGCAGGAGCGGTGGCCGTCGTAGACCGCGTGCCCGTAGGGGCAGTAGGCCACCACCGGGATGGGCACCGGAACGGACACCCGGACCGAGACGCCACCGCCGTGACGGCTGTAGTCGTCGCAGGCCTGGGCCGAGCGCGGGACGAAGAACGAGAAAATGCAGAAACCGATGATGAGCAGGGACTTCATGATGACCATCTCCTGGTTGAGGTCTGGCCTGTTTATACTACAGATTCGAGTTTTTGTCCAGGCTTACCGGGCCTTTTTGGTGACGTTAAAGCCGAGGTATTTGCCCAACATAAAGCGCGTCTGCGCATCGATGGCTGGAAAAGAGCCGAACAAAATAAAGGTTACTGGCAGTAAAATCCACTGCAAAACCATCACCAACCAGTTCCATTTGGCCAAATGCTGTGGACGTTTGGGCAATAGCATAAAACTCAAAAAAGCCGTGACGAACACACCAAGATTGGCAATCCTCATCATCCATTCAAGCGTAAACGGCGAGTTAGCAATCAATGCCGTCGGCGAATCACCGGAAACATAAAACGGCAAATAGCCGAGGATAAAAATTAAGAGCGGCGCCGTGGCCCAAGTAAACATCCCCTCTAGGTGATTAAAGATGTATTTGAATTTTAAGCGCCAGGCGATCCTAGGATGCTTTTTAAACTGCTCGATCATGTACGGCAAATGTTCCACGCCCCAGGCCCAACGACGCTGTTGTTTGTACAGCGCCTTCAAGCTTTCCCAATAATTTTTTCCGGTCACCGCATCCATGGATACAGGCAAGAAAACCGGAGTCACGCGATAATCACCCTCGTAATGCAACAAGCCCTGCAAAAAAATTCGCGAATCTTCACTGACCAAATCTGGTTCGTGGTAGCCAACATCGTAAAGCATCTGCCACGGCATCGAGTGCGAAGAAAAGGTCCACATGCGTTCTGGACGTACCAGCTCCCCCATCAACCAAAAAACTGTACCAAAAGAAGCAATACGCACTGGCGCCGTGGCGTGCCAGATGTTGTTCGAGAATAAAGTTAGCGGCTGATAGCTGGAACGCAATGGGTTAGGTTCGGTTAAAAAGAGATAGGCCAAGCGGGCAAAATATTGCGGATGGGCGATGGTATCAACATCGAAAGCTGAGACGATTACGTCGGCATACGGAATCGCGCGACGATCGATAATTTCTTTGAGGACCCCAGCCATCCATTTTAAATTTGATCCCTTGCCAGGAATCTCTCCGGCCAAACCTTTAGGATGGATGGTGAACACCAATTCGGCGAATTTGCCACGGAATTCTTCGGTGAGAACTTTTTGGTATTTTAAAAAGTTTTCCCTATCCCCTTCTTCGCCACCGACGACGACTAAAAACCGATCTCCGCGGTAGTTGCTATGAGCTAGCGACCGTAACGATTCCTGCAAAATCGGCAATTCCTCCTTGTAGGTCGGCAACAGCACGGCCTGATAGACCCGGTCGGCGTCACTAATTTTTCGAATCTCACTCTGCCAGTCGGTGGCTAAAACTTTTTGATAAGTGCGGTAGGCGGCAACAACGTGGATGATGAAATAGAAAACTCGCAAAGTCCAATACAGGTCGAAGGTGATAATAAAAATAATGGCCAGCACCGGAGCATAAAATGAACTCCAAACAGCCAAAATTAACGTACCCCAAACCAAAATACCAGGAAGCATCTCCCACCCACGATGGCGGCCATATTGACCAAATTTCTCTGACATAAGGGCCCGAGATTAACAGAAACAGCCGAAAAAGTCTACACCCGGAGGTAGCGACGCATAGCGTACATGGTTGTTAGTAGCGAGAGGACTGATAATGCCAAGAACTGCGTACCAAAGATAACCAAGACATTGGCCCGGAAATACTCGGCCACGCTCACATCAATATCACCAAAATAGTTGGCCACATATGGTTCGAAGGTACCGGTGAGGAACAGCATACCCCCGGCCATCACACCAACCGCCAACAAACTATATAGCAAAGCTTCTAGCAAAAATGGTCCGCGAATAAACCAGTCGTTGGCGCCGACCAGCTTCATGATGGCGATTTCATCACGGTGCACGTAAATGGCCACGCGAATGGTGTTGAAAATAATCAGCACGGCGATAATGGCAAAAAAAGCTGAAAGCACAATGCCACCCAAACGCACGCGCTCGGATAAAGTTTTGATGCGCTCGATGATTACCGCGTAATCAGTAAAATCTTTTTCTTTGATGAGTGGCGCGTATTCTGGCGTATCCATCGCTTCTAGAATGAAAGGAAAATCGTCAGGTGAGACCGCCGAAATGATCAACGAGGCGCCAAAGGGATTACCGCCAACTTCTTCAAGCGAAGAAAGAATGGTTGGATTATTGGCGTGACGCTCGGTGAAAATTTTCAGCGACTCTTCGGCCGAAACCAATTGAACATCGCGCACCTGTGAAAGTCCGAGTAAATATCCCTGAGCTGACTTCACGGTATTTTCGGAAGCTTCAGACACAAAATACAGCGACACTTCAACTTTACGCTCCACCGATTCCAGGGCGGCACTGGCTAACACGTTGATCAGAATCATCGTGTTGATGGTGAGCAAGGTCAGCAAAAAAATCGTCAGCGAGATGAAGGACAGCCAAAAGTTGCGCAAAATATTTTGCGCCGTAAACTTCATTACCCGATACCAAGACAAGAAGAGGCTCATGATAGAACGTATTTACCGCGTTCAATATCGGAGACAATCTGGCCGTTCGCCAGAGTGACCACGCGTTTTTTTAATTTATTCACCACTTCGCGATCATGGGTAACCAGCACGATAGTGGTACCGTATTCGTTGATCCGTTGAAGGAGTTCAATGATTTCGTGGGCGTGAATCGTATCCAAGTTCCCAGTTGGCTCATCGGCGACCAGAATCTTTGGCCGATGGACCAAAGCCCGGGCAATGGAAACTCGTTGCTGTTCTCCACCGGAAAGTTGGCGTGGATAACGGTCAACTTTATCAGATAGGCCGACGATTTGGAGCACCTGCGGCACCAAATCACGAATTCGGCTGGACGGCACGCCAGAAACTTCCAAGGCAAAAGCGACATTTTCGTACACGGTCTTACGGGGCAAAAGTTTGAAGTCCTGAAAAACTACGCCAATCTGCCGACGCAACACTGGAATTTCGGACAAGCGAATATCGCTAATATCCCAATCGCCGATCTTCACTTCGCCGACGCTTGGTCGCTCTTCGGCAAATAAAAGTTTGGCCAACGTCGTTTTACCCGAACCGCTCTCGCCAACGATGGAAACAAACTCACCGGCCTTAATATGCAGGCTGATTTGATTAAGTGCCTTCACATTAGGCGGATAGATTTTGCTGACGTTCGAAAGCCGGATCATGACCGCATTATAACACAAAAAAACCCCGACAAACGGGGTTCTTTTGGAGCCACTTCCGGGATTCGAACCCGGGACCTCTGCTTTACGAAAGCATTGCTCTACCAACTGAGCTAAAGTGGCCTGGAGCGGCAGACCGGGCTCGAACCGGCGACCTTCTGCTTGGGAAGCAGACGCTCTACCAACTGAGCTACTACCGCGAACGACGCTTTTATAGCACGCGCTTGGAGGCTTGTCGAGAACTCAGCGGACGATGTACCAAACTTTTTGGGAGAGCGAATATTCATCCAAAACTTCTGCCAAAGTCGCTTTTCGCGCTTTAATGATTCGCACCGCCACTTCAGAACGGGCGCCATCAACTTCGACCACGTCATAAACCATGGCA
This sequence comes from uncultured Gammaproteobacteria bacterium, assembly GCA_964499655.1. Taxonomy (GTDB): domain Bacteria; phylum Patescibacteriota; class Patescibacteriia; order UBA9934; family UBA9934; genus CAYPRR01. Next base: position 24,677 of record CAZCLT010000008.1, read on the forward strand.
ATGACGAAACCATCAGGCACTTCGAAGATCGGTGAAGGCACGCCCAGCTCGGACACGAAAATCTGATCAAAACCAGCCGGCAATTCATCACGGTGAAAGTAACCGATGTCTCCGCCGTACGCCGCCGAGGAATCATCCGAATATTGACTGGCGATATCGGTAAAAGCGATACCGAGCGCTAGATGATCTTCAACGACGGTTAATTTTCGTTTGGCAATGTCCTGATATTTAGCTGAGTCCTGAAGCGCGATTTCAGTTTTTTGCGCCAGCGCCAACGGTCGCGACACATAGCGACGATAGTCAGCCTCGCTCCAACCAGCTTTGCTTAGTAATTCGGCAACAGCTTCATCGGGCGCGCTCACTTCTTCATCGGTAACCGTGACTTCTAATTCTTTAGCTAAGCGCTCGATGTAGCGCCGACGAACGGCTAAAGTGAGCGCTCGATCAAAGGAATCGGTCAGAGTGGAGCCGTCATTAAATTGATCGAGCACACCAGCAAGTTGAGTGACTTCGCTATACCAAACCACCTTCGAACCCACCACGGCCGCCGGAAAAGGCACCACCTCTGAAAGCGTGCGACCCACGCCAGTTCGCCAATGTAAAATCGCAAAGCTAACAAAAATAAATAATAAAAAGCCCAAAAACAAACTAAGCCCGCCAAACCACCACCACAATGTACGAGGTAATTTAGTCGGCACGATTTTCTCGGCGTCGACTTTTGCGTGATGGACCACGGTCATAGCTTGCTTAAACGATCAAACTCGGACGGATTGAAAAAATAGTAAAACCAACGCCAAGAATTGGGTAATTCA
>CAZCLT010000009.1:0-15696 GCA_964499655.1 uncultured Gammaproteobacteria bacterium
TGAGTATATTATCCCGCAGGCCATCGCCATCGCCGACATTATTGCTCAATACGAAGCTAGTCAGGCACTGGAAGCGGCCACCGGTGATGCTGCCACAGCTGGTGGCACTGTTCCAGCTGGCGAGGCCACGGGCGAAGAAGGAGCGGCGGAATAAATTAAGCGGCGCCAGGGTATTTACAAGCTTTCAAGTTTGAGATATTCTAGCGCCGTTCTACTCCGGGCCGTTAGCTCAGCTGGTAGAGCGCTTCCATGGCATGGAAGAGGTCAACGGTTCGATCCCGTTACGGTCCACCAAAAAAGACTCCCACCTCGGGAGTCTTTTTTTGTTATTGTCCTTGGGCAAATTCCCTGAGCTGATTGTTGGCATGGTTGATTTTTTGTTCAAGTTTTTGCATCAAGGTCTTTCGTTCTAAGGCGTTAGCTTTTTGCTCAGCTTCCCAGTTGGCAAAAGTGCTTTGGGCTACAGCTTCCTGCCCTGGTTCAAACTGACAGTTTTGCGCGAACCAATAGGTGGTATCGATGTCGGTCGTGGTCGCGTTGACTAGCAGATTATCAAGCTGAGTCACGCCATCAATTAAGTCGGCACTCAAACTGTAAACAATATCGTTATATGATTGACTACTTTCCAAATCAGCCGAACGATTTTTATATAATCCGCGCAGAGTCGTTTTTTGCGTGGTCAGATCAATCGCATCGTCAGTCACGAAGTCGTATTTGAGGGCAATCAGTTCGGCACGCTGAAATTGATAATAGGCGATGATCCAGGGGACGGCGAAAAACACCGTCAAAATCGCCACCATGAAATAGTGTTTGCTATGTCCCTCCATAAGTTGATTACAGTATACCAAAACCCTTCGACGAGCTCAGGATAAAATAAAGCCCCGACGCGGCTAGGCGGCGGGGACGAAGTCAGGGATTGAGGATCAGGTAGATGGCCTCCATCACCTGTTCCCAGGTTCGGTTGGCCTTCATAGCCGTGACTCGGCGCCATTTCTCGTAGTCGGGTAGGCTCTGATCGCTGTTGGCAGAGCGACTGAAGCAGACAGTCAGGATCGGCCCTTCGTAGTTCAGGACGGCTCGAAGGTACTCGATGCTCGCAATCTGGATACCACCGCCGTCGCAGGTCAGGTCGACGTGGCTGGTGAGCACCACGATCGTCGCTTTGGCCAATGCCTCGGCGTTGGGTTCCCGACAAAGGGCGATCTGCAGCTTGTCGGTGCTCAGGCGGCGCAGTTGCTTGCGCCAATCGTCTTCCTCGTTGGCCATCAGATGGGCCGAGAAAGCCAACGGGATGCGCACCAACGAATCGGCGGCAATCAGGAGGACGAGCGGAGTTGGGGTGGACATTTTGACCTCGTTGAAGGGGAAAGAGCCGGCGCCATTTTGCCTCTAACGGACGCGAATGTCAACCTCTTCCTTCGTTCCATCGATGGTTACAGCCGCGGTTTCTGGCACCTCGCCCTTGATGATCTTCATGGCTAGCGGGTCCAAAATCAAAGTCTGGATCACTCGCTTGAGCGGTCGGGCGCCGTATTGCGGATCAAAGCCTTTGTCCGCCAGTAATTTCTTAGCCCGTTCGGTGACTTTGAGCGTAATCCCGCGCTGGGCTTTGAGCCGTTTGGAAACCTGTTCGATTTGCAATTCGACCACTTCGGCGATTTGATCCTTGGTCAGGCCGTGGAAGAAGATAATTTCATCGATACGGTTCAGGAATTCCGGGCGGAAGTGCTCCTTGAGTAATTCGAGCACCCGACCTTTGTTAATTTTTTCATCATCAACCGCTTTGTCTTCATCGTTAAATCCAATATCAACTCGCTTGCCCGAAGAGAGAATCACATCTGAACCCAGGTTGCTGGTCATGATGATGATGGTGTTTTTGAAATTTATTTTGCGGCCCTTAGCATCGGTCACGTGACCATCGTCGAGGATTTGCAGTAGAGTGTTGAAAATATCGGGGTGCGCTTTTTCAATTTCATCAAAGAGCACCACCGAGTAAGGTCGGCGGCGAATGACTTCGGTGAAGTGGCCGCCTTCATCGTAACCGATGTAGCCGGGTGGGGAACCGATCAGTTTGCTCACGGAATGCTTTTCCATGTACTCAGACATATCAACGCGCACGAGAGCTTTTTCGTCGTTGAACATAAACTCGGCCAGCGCTTTGGCTAGCTCGGTTTTGCCCACACCCGTTGGGCCGAGAAAAATGAACGAACCGATTGGTCGCTTCTCTTCGCTAATACCGGCGCGTGAACGGCGCAAGGCGTTGGACACGGCTTTAATCGCCTCGTCTTGACCGACCACACGCGCTTTAAGCGCTTCGTCCATCTTGGCTAGTTTGATCATCTCGCTTTCCAGCATCTTAGAAACCGGAATATGGGTCCAGCGAGCGACCACGGTGGCGATTTCTTCTTCGGAAATCTCTTCCTTGAGCAAACCGCGCTCGGCTTGGAATTTTTTCAGCTCTTCATTTTTCTTTTTCAGCTCCTCTCGTTTTTTTGGAATATCACCGTAACGCAATTGAGCACAACGTTCCAAATTGCCCTGACGTTCACAGGCTTCAGATTCGGAAGTGAGTTTATCAATTTCGTTCTTAACATCACGCATCGCCTGGATCAATGATTTCTCGTTGGTCCAACGTAATTCCAAATCGCGTGATTTCTCTTTCACGTCAGCGATGGCTTTTTCGACTTCTTTCAATCGTTCTTTAGCTTCGCGTGCTTCTTCTTTAAGGAGTGATTGCTTTTCGATTTCCAGGCGCATCTGTTCGCGCTTCATCCGATCTAATTCTTCGGGCATGGAATCGATCTGCATGCGCAGTGCCGCAGCCGCTTCATCGATCAAATCGATCGCCTTGTCCGGCAAATGACGATCGGTAATATAGCGCGCCGAAAGTTCCGAGGCGGCGACAATGGCCGCATCGCTAATGCGCACGCCGTGATGAATTTCGTATTTCTCTTTGATGCCACGCAAAATAGCAATGGTATCTGGCACACTGGGTTCTTCCACGCGCACCGGTTGAAAACGGCGCTCCAGCGCGGCGTCTTTCTCAACGTATTTTTGGTATTCCTTGAGCGTGGTGGCGCCGATCACTCGAATTTCACCACGTGCCAGCGCCGGCTTGAGCATGTTCGAAGCGTCCATTGGCGATTCGTCGCCCTTGCCCGCGCCTACTAAAGTGTGCAATTCATCGATGAACAAAATGATTTTTCCGCTCGCATTTTCGATTTCCTTGATGACACCCTTTAAGCGTTCTTCAAATTCGCCACGGAATTTGGTGCCGGCAATCATCGCGGCCAGATCTAGTGTGACGATTTCTTTATTTTTCAATATTTCCGGGACATCACCAGCGACCACGCGCTGAGCTAAACCTTCCACCACGGCCGTTTTACCAACCCCAGCTTCTCCGATTAAAACCGGATTGTTTTTTGTGCGACGAACTAGCACTTGCATCACGCGGCGAATTTCTTCGTCACGTCCAATCACCGGATCCAATTTGCCGTCGCGGGCACGTTGCGTGAGGTTCTGACTGTATTTTTCTAACGCGTTCATTTTAGCTTCCGGATGTTCGGAATCTATTTTTTGGCCGGCGCGTAAATCTTTGAGTGCGTTCAAAATTACTTGCTCGGAAATTCCGTGCTTCAACAGTAACGCATTGATATTTTTGTCTGTCAGTAGCCCAAGCAATAAGTGTTCGGTGGAAATATAATTATCGCCGAAATCTTTGGCGCATTTGCCTGCGGCCTGGAGTGCTTTGGCTACACTTGGTGAAAGCAATACTTGGGTCGGTAGATTATCGCGAAGTTCGCCGCTGGGCACCATCGAATCCAAAATCGCGTCGACGTTTAAACGAAGTGACTCCAAATTAACATTGATTTTTTGCAATAAGGTAAAGACGATTCCATCGCTCGGCGTGAGTAGCGCCGAAAGCAAATGGATAGCATCCACTCCTTGCTGACCGTTGCCATTGGCTAAGGCCTGGGCGAGTTGAATGGTTTCTTGGGATTTTGAAGTGAAATTGTTCGGTAACATAAAATCAGTTAGCAGTCGTCATTATAGAGTGCTAAATTGAGTTAGTCAAGAATTTTTGGTAGAATAAATATATGACATTTAAAAAGGCCTTTTTGTTGATTGGATTAGTATTAGCCTTCCACGGTTTAGGTTTAATTTTTGATCTGTATTATTTTTGGGATTGGTATGATGTGCCGTTGCACGCTGGCGGTGGATTTGTAATGGCGGCGTTAGGTTTAGCAATTTGGGAAAGAGGGCAGGGGACTGGCCGTTCTTGGTTAGCGCCATTGTTCTTGATCGGATTTGTGGCTCTCATTAGCGTACTCTGGGAATTGCATGAATTCGTATTGGATTATATTTCTTCCGGCGTGTTCCGCCAGCCAGGCTTGCAGGACACGATGGCGGATTTTTTCAACGATCTAGGTGGGGGATTGCTTGGAATCGCGATTTTTTACCGGAAGTAATTTATGAGTTTAGATGTTATTGGCGTAAAGATAGATCGGCTCTCGCATGAGCAAGTAAGTGATAGTCTGCGTCGCTGGCTTTTGGGTGTTGAACAAAAAATCGTCGTCACACCGAACCCTGAGTTTGTGCTTGCCGCTCAGGACGACACGCGGTTTCGTGAAATTTTAAATGAAGCGCATTTGTCATTGCCTGATGGCGTGGGTTTGCGTTTCGCGGTCAGTGCAATTCACGATGAAGATTTAGAACATCGGATGACTGGCGTTGATACTCTCCGACATCTGGCTCAGCTGTGCTTGGAGACGAAATCTCGATTAATGTTGTTTGGCGGTCGTGGTGGTAGTGCCGGTCGAGCGGCGGCGGCCTTGCGACGTGATTTTCCTGGACTCGAAGTGCTTGGTGTTGAACCGGGTGAAATTGTGAGTCATGACGGGGAACCAGTGATTTCGCGTTCGTTGATTCATAAGTTACATCAATTTGAGCCAGCCGTACTGGCCGTCGGCTTGGGTCAAATCAAACAAGAAAAATTCCTAGCTAAGTATCTGTCAGAATTATCAAGCGTGAAAATCGGCATTGGCGTGGGTGGGGCTTTTGATATGCTCGCTGGTGATTTGAAGCGCGCGCCAGGTTGGATGCAGTCCATGGGTCTAGAATGGTTGTGGCGTTTGGTGATTGAGCCTCGCCGTTTCGCCCGCATCTGGGCGGCAGTGGTCGTCTTTCCCTTGGTCGTGGCTTGGTATACCATGCGTCGGCGGCACTTTTTACGCTCTTGCGCCCGGGTCTGGCCGGCCGTAGTTAAGCAGTTAAAGAACATTTAGGTATGTCCATCCGAACCAGAATTGCCCCATCACCAACCGGCTACATGCACATTGGTACGCTCAGCACCATGTTGTATGATTATTTTTTGGCGCGCCAGCATGGTGGTCAATTTATTATTCGCATCGAAGACACGGACCGTGAGCGTTTGGTACCGGGCGCCGTGGAAAGTCTGCTGCGAACTTTTAAAAGTTTAGGGATCGATCACGATGAAGGTCCGGTACTTTTGCCTGATGGTTCGCTTGGCGAAAAAGGCGCTTACGGACCGTATGTGCAGTCGGCGCGATTGACGCTCTACAAAAAGTACATCGATGAACTGGTCGAAAAAGGTCACGCCTATCACTGCTTCTGTACTAAAGAGCGGTTAGATGAAATGCGCGCAGAGCAGCAGGCGACCAAGCAAACGCCGAAGTATGATCGCTTGTGCGCGAAATTGTCGAGTGACGAAGTGTCGCTCCGGATTGGCCGTGGCGAGAGCTTTGTTATTCGCATGCGCATTCCGGAAGGGAAGACGGGCTTTGACGACGCGATTCGCGGTCATATCGAGTTTGATAATCGCGATGTCGATGATCAGGTGATCATGAAATCTGACGGCTTTCCCACTTATCATCTGGCCGTGATCGTTGATGATCATTTGATGAAAATCACCCATGTTATTCGTGGCGAAGAGTGGTTATCGTCCACGCCAAAGCACATTATTCTCTACGAAATGTTTGGCTGGGACAAGCCAGTTTTTGCTCATGTCCCACTGCTTCTGAATCCAGATCGAACTAAGCTTTCCAAGCGCCAAGGCGACGTAGCTGTGGAAGATTACTTGAAGCGCGGCTATTTGGTGCCGGCGCTGATTAATTTTGTTGGCACACTCGGGTTTAATCCGAAAGCTGATCAAGAGATTTATTCGATTGATGAGTTGATCGCTCATTTTGAATTGTCGCGAGTCAATAAATCTGGTGCCGTGCTCAACATGGAAAAGCTGGACTGGATGAATAATCAATACTTGCAAATGCTGACAATTGATGAATTAGCCGAAGCAGCTCGTCCGTTCGTGCAAGCTGATGTTGATGCCGATCGGACACGTCGGGCGTTATTTATTGAACGGGCGCGAGTGAATCGGCTCGATGAACTGCAAGCCAGAATTGATCCCTATCTGCAAGCGGTGAGTTATGATGCTTCGATGTTGATTTGGCGCAAGTCTGACGCCACGGATGCTAAAGCACAACTAAAGGTCATGGCCGAGCAAATTACCGGGCTACTTGACGCTGATTTTGCATCACCGGCCGGCCTAGAAACAAAGATCATCACTTTCATCAAAGAGCAAGGTTTACAGAACGGTAATGTACTCTGGCCGTTACGAGTTGCTTTGTCTGGCCAAGAGAAATCAGCCACGCCATTTGAATTTTTGTGGGCTTTGGGCCGTGAGGAATCATTAGCGCGTATCAATCACGCTTTGAATTTGTTATAATTCAGCCATGGCTAAGTGGCTTTACCGTTCGGTTTGGCTGTTGATTATCGTGGGTACGCTCACCACGATGAATTTTGCTTTCGCGGCTGACGATTTGAATAAAGAGATCGCTGATCGTAAATCGCAGGTTGATCAAATCAATCGGCGAATGGACGAATATAAAAAGAAGATTTCTCAGTACGCTAATCAATCAGCGAGTTTAGCCAATGATCTTGAACTGATCGATAACCAGTTAGCGTTGATTAAATTAGATGTGGAGGCGACGCAAAAAAACATCGAATCACAGCAGTTTAAAATACAAATTCTAGAAGAAAAAATTCGTGGCGAATCGCAGAAATTAGACGCGCAGCGAGTTATGTTGCAAGAAATGGTTTTCTCGCTTCACGTCCGCGATAATAAGGTTGGTTTTTTGGCCGCGGTATTCGGCTCAGACAATTTTGATCAACTTTTTTCTGAGGTGGAATATTTAGAAAGCTTGAACGCTGATTTAAACGACACCTTACATAATACCGAAGCCACTAAGGATGGTTTGGAAAAGTCTAAAATAGAACAATCCGAGCAACTGGCTGATTTACAAATCATGGAAGACGATTTGCGTTCAGATCAAGCCAGCCTCGAACAACAGCTAGAGGCGAAGAACGTTCTACTGGCCGATACCCAGAATTCAGAGGCGCAGTATCGTGTACTCATGTCTGAATTGCGTCAGGAGCAGTCTTACATCACCTCGCAAATTATCAGTTTGCAAAATGAGATCGAAAAGAAAATCGCCGAATCAGATTTATCCGGTGATACATCGATTATTACCTGGCCGGTGGCCGGACCAATTCTAACCGCCCGTTTTCATGATCCTAATTACCCGTATCGACATTTATTTGAGCACTCTGGGTTAGATATGGCGGTACCGGTGGGTACGCGAGTTAGCGCGGCGGCGCCGGGTTATGTGGCCTGGGCACGCTTGGGACGATCGTACGGAAATTACATCATGATTATTCACTCCAATGGACTAGCCACGCTCTACGCTCACTTGTCGCGGATCGAAGTCACGGAAGGGCAGTTTGTGGGCAGGGGAGAGGAGATTGGGCGATCAGGTGGGGCAGCGGGCGCGCCAGGCTCTGGTTTATCGACCGGTCCACACGTGCACTTCGAAGTTCGTTTGAACGGAATTCCCGTTAACCCACAAGCATACCTACAATAACCAGGTGAGGGGACTAGTGTCGTAAAATGGCAAGTTATTAAAATCGGCGTAAAGTGAGCAGAATGTTCTCAGAAAGTAGTTCCGAGCACGTTCAGGATTATAATCACGACGACGGATTTATGCCTGGACACCGCAGCCAGACTTTAGAAGAATATAGCCGCAACTGCGTTCGCCGAGATATTGCTCGAAAGCCGGCCTGCGCTGTCCAGGTATAGCCCCGTCATCATTTAGGACATCAGTTCTGAGCCTACAGAACGTGATGTCTATCCAAATGATTGCCGGGGCGTAAGCCTGAACGTGCTCGGAACGGCTTTCTCACAACATCGTCGGCTCACTACGTAAAATCACCTTCAGCGCATTTGAATCAAGCCGTACTAGTTTACCTGGGGTTTTTGGGAAGTGATCCTGTGGTGTCGTATAAGATATATTGTACGACACTAGTGTTAGAGCCGTGCCAATTGTCCATCTACGTTGTCACGGATCCTGTCTGGCGTCGGCGCCGTACGTTTCAGTACGTCTTCTAGCCAGCCATCCGTTCCTAGTATCTGGAGCAATTGTCACTAGCTCTCGCCTATTAATAAATATCCACCCGCACAAGTGTCGTAAAATATTGAACCTATTTTACAAACACATTATTACCAAAGCGTACGTCAATTGATTTTAGATCTGAGAGCTGATCCGTGTACTGTGCGAGAATTACCTCCAGTGCCCTACCCTGCTCTTCGACCGGGGCCGACAGGTCAAATAGGACTTTTGGTCCATTGGTTGTTTTCATGGCTAGCCAGAGCGTGCCCGGCGTTTCGATTTCGTAGCTAGTCGGTTGGAGTTGGCCGCGTCTGATCATGGTGTCCCAATCAATAATCGTCTGAACAAATTCTGGTTTGATAGCTAGTGTCTCCAGGCTGAGAGGCACGGCACTCAGATCGGTGATGATCGGCATGCTTGGCGCCAGAATCAATGGTGCGCGGTCACTGACTGCGGGGTTGATGTTCATTGGTTCTATTTGTTGACGGGTCCGTAAGGTGTTGATGGTCAGCACGTCGAGTTCGATGGTCGGTTGGCCATTTAGCCCGAGCAAAAAATAATGATCACCGGTCTGCCAGGCCACGGCCGATATTCGTTCTTCGGCGGTGATTGATAAGGTGTCTTTTTCGATTTTGATTGTTAGTGAAGAAAAATGAAATCGTTCGTTGAGTTCGGTGGTTAGTTCGTCCGCATCGAAAAGCCAACGTTGATCGTTGGGAAGAAAATATAGGCGTTTGGCAGCTAATTTTTGATTAACCATAGCTTCCACTTCACTTTGTGGAACGGTGGTTAGACCGTCAATTTTCGAGGTAGTTATTTTGAGCCAAGGCCCGAAGATTAAAAAACTAAATCCGCCGATGATGGTTCCGAAAAGCAAAATTATCAACCCAAGTATTTTCCATTTTGTCCAAGGACTGCCTTTTTGAAAATATGGATTGCGAAAGCGGTCACCGGAGTATGAACGGATTGATTGATCTCGTAAAAAGTTTCGGCGTTTTAGCATACGACCCGTGCTAAAAGCGGATTGATGGTGGTGACCACTTCGTAATTAATGGTGTTATAAAGTATGGCCAGATCTTCGGCTGTCACTTGGTTCATGCCGTCGCGTCCTAGTAAAGTGACAACGTCTCCGGCCTTAGCTTGTGGAATTTGTGAAACGTCGATCGTACACATGTTCATGCAAATACCACCAATAATCGGGCAACGGCGTCCACTCACTAGCACTTGGCCCCGGTTGCCCAGCACTCGGCGATAACCATCGTAATAACCAACCGGCAAAATGGCGATGCGCATTGGTCGATCGGCACGAAACGTTCGACCATAACCAACTGTGTCCCCCGCCGCTAAATCTTTCACCTGAGCGATCCGTGTTTTCCAACTGAGAACCGGGTGCAACTCCGCACCCTTCAGTCGCATCAACTGCCGAACGCTATCCGAAGGCCACAAACCATACACAGCAATGCCGGTCCGAGCCATGGTGAAATGGCTGGCTTGATGGACCATTAGGGCCGCCGAGCAGCTCATGTGCACGTAAGGCGGCGTGATTTCGGCCGCGGCCAGTTCGGTCACCAGTGTGGTGAACCGATTAATTTGTTCCAACGCAAATTCTGGTTTCTCGATATTTTCCGAATCACAAAAATGCGTCGACAAACCCCGCAGTTCGACCCAGCTGGCGTTGGCGCGAATCAGGCGGACTATTTCTTGTAACTGTCGACCAGCAATCCCCTGTCGATTCAAGCCGGTTTCCAGTTTAATGTTAATCAAGGCCCGAGTTTGTTCTTGGGCTGCTAGATCGGCCAGGGTGGAGAGCGTCGGCGCATCGTAAATCGTTTGAGTGATTCGCCCTCGCACCACATCGATCAGTCGCTCTGGCACCGTGTAACCGAGCACGAAAATTTCAGCTTCGGGCGCTAATCGGCGAACAGCCAGCGCTTCATCAATTGAATCCACGCCAAAATTTTGCACGCCCTCAGTGTGTAATAGTCGAGCGATTACTTCCAGCGAATGACCGTATGCATTGGCTTTGATTACAGGACAAAGTTGCGTGCCATCACGCAACAAACCTCGCAGCGTGGCGAGGTTTTTGCTTAGTGCTCGTGAATCGATCTCCACCCAGGTTTTAGCTCCGTGTGGCGCCATATTTTTTTAGGCTTTGGGCAGTAGTTTGGTTTTGCCGCCCATGAACGGAACGAGGACTTCCGGAATTAATACCGAGCCATCAGCCTGCTGGAAATTTTCCAAAATGGCGATGATTGTGCGGCCAATGGCAAAGGCCGTGCCGTTAAGCGTGTGTAGAAATTCTGGCTTGTCAGTCCCCTGTTTGTAGCGGGTATTTAAGCGGCGGGCCTGGAAATCCGTACACGAACTGGTCGAATGTGTTTCGCGATATGTTTCCTGTGATGGTAGCCAGGCTTCGATGTCATATTTGCGGGCGGCTGGTAGACCCAGATCACCAGTGACCATTTTGATCACGTGATATGGGATTTTGAGCCCCTGCATCAGCTCTTCCTCGATCGAGAGAATCAACTCATGCTCAGCATCCGAAGTTTCGGGCGTGGCAAAAGTGAACATCTCCACCTTGTCGAATTGGTGAACCCGCAAAATTCCTTTCGTGTCCTTGCCGTACGAACCAGCCTCACGACGGTAACAAGGCGAGAAACCGATGTAGCGCAGTGGCAGGTTCTCGGCCGCGATCACTTCATCGCTGTGCATCGGACCGATCGATTGCTCCGAAGTGCCAATCAGATAGAGATTGTCTTTCGCTAGGTAATAAATCTCCTCGTGTCCACCGTGCTCCAAATAGCCCATGGCGCGCATGGCTTTGGCGGTCACTAAGTGTGGCACCATGACCGGTGTAAAACCATGTTTGGCGGCCACCGAAAGCGCATAAGAAACCAAGGCTAATTCCAGCAACGCACCATCACCTTTCAGATAAGTGAAACGGGCGCCACTGGTTTTGGCGGCGCGTTCGCTGTCGATGATGCCGAGCTTTTCACCAATGGACATGTGATCGAGCGGGGCAAAATCAAACTTAGGGATTTCGCCCACCAGGCGCACGACTTCGTTGTCCTTCTCATCGGGCGAGATTTTAACGTCGGGCAAGGCCGGGTTAGGAATTTTGTAAAGTAACTCGTCGAGTTCTTCTTGGAGCGGCAAAAGTTCCGTGCGGGAATTATCGGCCTGACGATCGATCTCGCGCATTTCGGCGATCAGTTTGGCGCGTTCTTCAGCACTGACCGTCGGTAAGCGTTTGGAAACTTCGTTCTTGGTCGCCGCGATGCCCTCGGCGTCACTTTTAAGCGCCCGCACTCGGCGATCGAGTTCGAGAATGCGATCAATGTCAATTTCAACCCGCTTGGCTTTAGCGGCATCGACGATCAGCTTGGGTTGTTCGCGCAGAGTTTTGAGATCGATCATAGGAGTGATGATTTGTATCGTTCGGGTTCGAAAGCTGCGATCGTGGCCAGTTCGATGTGGAGATTTTTTTCTTTAATGAAGCGTTCTAGATCGGTTTTGAGTGCTTGTTGATCGTAGCCAAGCGCGACCACATCTGGTTTAACGTCGGCGATAATTTGGTAAGTCCCTAGTTCGCGATCTCCGTAGATTACTTCGGACACACTTTCGTTTTCGGCTAGTGATTCTCGCCGTAGGCCTTCGTCGCGTTTTGGTTCTTTGCCTTTTAGTTCGGCGACCGTGGAGTTTCGTGCCAGGCAAACATAGAGGCGATCACCGAGCTTTTTCGCTTCGCGTAGGAAGTAATCGTGCCCCGGGTGCAAGCCGTCGAAGGTGCCAAAGACGAGAACGCGCTTCATAGTTCGGTTGATTCGTCGGCGACCTCGGGTTTGAGTGTTGGGAAGAGTATCACCTCTTTCAGATTTGGAGCGTTGGTCAGGAAAGCGACCAAACGATCAATGCCAATCGCCATGCCACTGGTCGGCGGCATACCGTGAGCCAAGGCGAAAAGAAATTCCTCGTCGAGCTGTTGCGCTTCTTCGCTGCCTTGTTCGCGAAGTGTCTGCTGATCTTCGAAGCGTTGTCGTTGATCGATTGGATTATTTAATTCATGGTAATAGGCATTGATGATTTCCGCGCCTTGAACGACCAGCTGGGCCGAAGCGCTCTTGGTTGGGTCATCGGGACTGGCTTTGGCCAGCGGCTTGAGCTCGATTGGATAATCAAAAATCCAAGTTGGCTGTTTAATTTTTTCTCGCGCGGTCTTTTTGAAGAGTTGATCGTAATGTTCGCCGATGCCGACGCAACCCTTGAAATCAATCTTGAGATTTTTCTTCACTACTTCATTGATCAGAGCCTCCGGGTCGCGGAATTCATCGATGTCGATGCCACAAGCGGCGATTATGGCCTCTCGGAAAGTGTGTCGGTGCCAATCGGCTCCAAAATCAATCTCACCATCTTCATATTTCACGGCCAACGAGCCAACGGAATTCTGAATAATGTGGCGCATGATTCGCTCCAAAAAGTCAACGAACTTATCTTTGCTTTCGGTGTATGCCCAGTAAAGCTCAATCGACGTAAATTCTGGGTTGTGAGCGTAGTCGATGCCTTCGTTGCGGAAGCTCCGGCCGATTTCGTAGACTTTCTCAAAGCCGCCGATGATCAAGCGCTTCAAATAAAGTTCGGGCGCGATTCTTAAATACAGGTCAGCATCGAGGGCATTGTGGTGAGTCACAAATGGGCGAGCGTTGGCCCCGCCAGGAATCGCTTGAAGAATTGGTGTTTCAACTTCCAGGAACCCTTTTTCATCCAGAAACGAGCGCAGACTCGAGACTAATTTTGAACGCACTACAAATCGCCAACGTGCATCTGGATTGGAAATCAAATCCAGCTCGCGATGTCGATAACGCATTTCCGTGTCCGTCAGGCCGTGCCATTTTTCTGGTAGAGGTAACAGGGCCTTGGCTAGGATTTTTGAGCTTTCGACTTTTAGTGACCGCTCGCCTTTTTGCGTTTTGAAAATCGGTCCGTGGAATTCGTAAAAATCACCGACGTTGGCTTGGGCGTGGAAGGCTTCGTAGACGGATTCGCCGACGGTATCGCGGTGCAACACCATCTGCAAACTACCGCTTTCATCTTGCAGAGTGACGAACGTGACGCCGCCATGCTTACGGATGGAGCGAACACGGCCAACCAAAGAAACCGGCGTGGTCGCGGCTTCCAGTTCATCAAACTGAGCCAATACTTCGCCAATATGGTGACTGCGCTCTGCTTGCGCCGGATAGGCCTCAATCCCCTGTTTCCCGAGCGCTTCGAGCCGTTCTCGACGGACGATTTCTTCAGCGATCATATTATTCAATCGAAATGATTTCGTACTTAACGTTGGCGCCGCCCGGTAGTGGAATGATCACGTCGTCGCCGACGGCCTTACCTAAAAAGGCCTGACCAAGTGGTGATTCATTGCTAATTTTTCCAGCCATTGGATCGCTTTCGGTCGAGCCGACAATCGTGTAATCTTTCTTGCTACCATCGCCTAATTTTACCTGGAAGCTGGCACCAAGCGAAATGGTCGATCCGCCACCCTGGCTTTGAATAATCACCGCGTTTTTCAACATCTCTTCGAGTTCGCCAATGCGTGTTTCGTTCATGGCTTGCATCTCCTTGGCATTGGAATATTCAAAGTTTTCCGAGAGATCACCCTGCTCTTTAGCAATCGAAATTTTTTCCGTAATTTCTTTACGGATACGGTTTTGTCGATCAGCCAGTTCGTCTTTAAGTTTCTGTAATCCGTCCGGTGAAATGTAGTGAGTGGTATTCATACAATAATCCGCCAGAAGTGGCGGTTAGGACTATGATAACTGGCTCTACGGCGCACTGTCAACCGGATACTTGGTGAACCACCAGTCAAATATATCCTTAGCAATCGGCACGGCCAAATAATCATCGGAACCCTCTTCGACTAAGACAGTCACCACCAGACTCGGGTTTTCGTAGGGAGCGAAACCAGTGAACCAGGCGTGCGGCACTTTGGTGCTCGACCACTGAGCAGTACCGGTTTTTCCAGCGACGGAGACTGGTAGATCTTGAAGGATCATCGCCGTTCCGTTGGTCACTGTTTCGCGCATCGCGTCGCGGATGATTTGCACCGTTTCCATTGGTACAATTTGCGGAGCCTCCTCTTCTTTGGCTACCAATTTTGGTCGGACTAAATAACCACCATTGGCAAAGACAGCAATCGAACGCGCGATTTGCAGTGGTGTGACAATAAAATTTCCTTGGCCAATGGCCACGTTATAAGTATCGCCAATGTACCAGCGTTCGCCATAAGTTTCTTCTTTCCATTGTTTGCTCGGCAAGAAGCCATCGGCTTCGCCAGGTAAATCAATGCCAGATTGCTCTCCAAATCCAAATTTATCAGCGTAGCTCATTAAGCGATCCAAGCCCAACCCATTAAAAGTTTCATTACCACCACCGATGATGTAGAAAAAAGTGTTCACTGAATCGGCGATGGCGTGGTAGATATCGGTCACTCCGTGGCCGCCAGCCTTCCAATCCTTGAAGTAATACGGCCCGATATAAAATCCACCCACCGAAAGAAAGCTCGTTTTGGTCGTGATAATCCCTTCCATCAGCGCCGCGGCGGCATAAACTGGTTTAATCACCGAACCGGATGGAAATTCACCAGCTGAGGCGCGAGGGAAAAGTGGTTGATCCGGGTCGTTAAGTAACGCCTGATAGCTCGCCTCGTCAATACCGCCGATGAACAGGTTGGCGTCATAGGCTGGGTACGAAACCAAGGCAAGCACTTCGCCGCTACTCGGATCCATCACGACGACTGAAGCTTTGGTGGCCTGATAGCGACTTAGATGATCGGTGATGGAATTTTCAATAAATGCTTGGAGTTCGCTGTCGATGGTTAACGTGATGTTTTGCCCATCAATCGGGTCGACCTTGGCGATAATCCGTTCAGCCTTTCCTAGCGCATCGACTTCGATTGTTTCTTCGCCGAAGGTGCCGCGCAATTCTTGTTCGAAATATTTTTCAATTCCCTGCTTGCCGATCACGTCAAAGCGGCGGTAGCTTTTGTCTTCTCGGTTAGCATATTCTTCGGCGCTAATGATGCCAGTAAAGCCGAGTACGTGCGACAGCGATGGAATGTTATCCGTGACATAGCGGCGGTAAGAGCTGACTTCCAGATCAACGGCCTCATAGTTATTTTGATCTGCGGCCACGATGATCCCGGCTTCATACGGCAGGTTGCTAGCCAGCAAAACCGTTT
>CAZCLT010000009.1:15706-24419 GCA_964499655.1 uncultured Gammaproteobacteria bacterium
CCGTTTCGTCGTTGGCAGTCGCGCTGTCAATCGTTTCGGCTAGCACCGGAACTTCAACGCCAGAAAGACCAGAAATTTTTTTATAGAATTCATCGCGTTCTGTATCGTTGGTTGGTAATCGGGTGGGTGTGGTGAGTAGATTGAAGCTGGGAATGTTGTCGGCGAGCACGAGCCCATGGCGATCATAGATCAGACCACGCGAAGCTGGAATAATATGGTGGCGGATACGGTTATTTTCGGCTTTTGATCGGTATTCATCGCCAGAAATAATTTGTAGACTCGCACTACGTGCTAACAATAGGCCAATGACGCAGAACGAAAAAATCAATCCGTATTTGAGCCGACTAGGTAGAATTACTGAGCCAACAAAAGCTCGAGCTGGCTGTTTAGCAGATTTTGAATGACCGAAAACTGCTTCTTCAAAGAAAATATCATCGCCATCTCGATTCAGAGATTCGTCATGTTCGTGAGCTTGCAGTCGAAATAATGGATCGGTCATAGTCCGCGAACGTAAATCCAACGAGCGGCTAGTCGCTGGCTGTAACTGGCCAGTAAATTACCGATGTAAAGTCCAAAAATAGTTTCAATTTCAAAAATAATGATTTGGCTGACATCAAAATTTATTTCGCCCAAGGCCAGATTCATCGCCAAATAAAGCGCACTGATCGTGATCCCCAGTCCGAGCAGCGCGTAAACTGAACGGTTGGTGAATAATCGGCTGATGAGTAAAAAGCTGACTAACGCCACGGCTAAGTAGCTCCAGGCGCTACCGGGATGAAAACCCCACAAGGCCGGGATTATCGTCAGTAAAAACCACAAAGCACCAGTGCTGATGTTGTGACGATGCATGATGATCAGGCCGATAATCAAATGCAACGGAAAAAAATTCCAAGCGGGCGGCCAGGAATGGATTAGGCTTGATTGCAGCACTGTGCTGAGAAAAAATAAACTAGCTAGGATCAAGGACGTAAACATACGAGTAGAATTGCGAATCAAAGAGTGGCCGGACGAGCGCTGATTGAAAAGGCGCGCGTTCTTCCTTGATCACCGAATCGATTACGCCGATGATTAGCCCAGCGGGCAGCGACCCGTCAAGACCAGAGGTGGCTACTACCTGGCCCGGTGTTAGCACTTGATCCTGGGTGACGAATCCGAGACGGAGTAGAAAACCGTCTTGACCTTCAATCAAACCGATCGTTCGTTCATCGCCCAGTACGGCGGCGGGGACTCGACTGTGATCATCAGTGCTGAGACGAACAACGCAGGAATCGGCATAGACAGATTCGACGACACCGACCAAATGACCGCCCTCCACAATCACCGCCAATCCTGGCCGCATCCCCTCTTGGCTGCCGAGGTTCAATAAGACCAGTCCTTCGTCGCTAGTTGAGCGAGATAGAACTCGAGCCAGTTGGCCAGAAGACGGAGTGGTTTGAAGGTAGTCAAATAATTCCTGTAATTCCTTTACTTGCGTGCGCAAATCCAGCAGTTCAGTTTGTGAAATAGCCAAAGTACCGGAGAGTTCTTCAGCCCGTTTCGCTCTAGCCTGCCAATCTTCTTCATTTTGCGATCGATTAAAGATGATTTGATCGAGACGCGTGCCGACACCTACTAAAAAACCCTGGAAACCTTGGGTGATCGGCCGGAGAAAAGGAATTCGACCCAGAAGAAAAATAAAGAGTACCGCGCCCGTAAAGACAGCCGCCGATTTGATTGACTTTTTATTTGAACTCGAGATTTTAAGGCGAGTAAGGGCCATGTTTAGGAGTAGGCTTCATCGGACGTTGAGGGCAAGGTGATGTCGGCTAGCAAGGCGTTATCGCCAAGCAGCGAACCGGCGCCACGGGCCACGCAGGTGAGTGGGTCTTCGGCTAAACGTACTGGGATGGCGGTTTCTTTGGAGATGATTTGATCGAGTCCGCGAAGTAGAGCGCCGCCACCGGCCAGCACGATGCCGCGTTCGTAAATATCGGCCACTAGTTCTGGTGGTGTGACTTCCAACGTCGCCTTGATGTTTTCAATAATTGTTCGAACATTTTTGCTCAGCGCGTCGCGCATTTGCATGTCCGTCACAATCACCTGGCGCGGTAAACCAGTGATTAGATCACGACCACGCATTTCGATGTCCAACCGATCGTCCAGCATGATGGCGCTACCAATGCGGTGCTTGACCAACTCGGCTACCTTTTCACCGACCAACAAATTAAATTGATCCCGAGCGTATTGAGTAATGCTTTTGGTCATTTCGTCGCCGGCCACGGTCAGCGATTTCCAGGTCACAACGCCCGAGAGTGAGATGACGGCGATCTGGGTGGTGCCGCCACCGATGTCCACGATCATGCTACCGACCGATTCGGTAACCGGTAAGCGGGCGCCAATGGCGCAGAGCAATGATTCCTCCACCAGGTGAACCTGGCGGGCGCCGGCGCCCAACGCAGCATCTTCCACGGCTTTGCGTTCCACTTCGGTGATCTCTAGCGGTACGCCGATCACGATGCGCGGCCGCGGCACAATCGTAAACGCCTCTTCATGGATTTTATCGATGAAGTATTTGAGCATTTTTTCGGTGACTTCGAAATCGGAAATTACACCTTTGGTTAGTGGCCGGGTAGTCACAATGTGCGGCGGCGTTTTGCCGAGCATATCTTTGGCAGCATGACCAACGGCCAGAATTTGACTGGTTCGGGTATTAATCGCCACGATCGACGGCTCGTTCATGATAATCCCCTTCCCCTTAACAAAAATCAGCGTATTGGCCGTTCCGAGGTCAATACCGATATCTTCTGAAAATCTACCCAGAAACTTGTTGAACATAAAAAATCATCCCACTTGGGAAGCGCATTTTAACCCACAGACCGCCAGGTCGCAAGCTAAGAATTTTCGTGGTGTTTTATTGGCTTTTTTCGCAAAATGAAGATGGTCTCTAACAGCCCGACGGCAATGAGCAGGCCGACGACGGTTAGCCAGTTGAACAGGCCATTGCGGGCCAAAATCAGGGCACACAATAGGAGCAGGGCGAGAATCCCAGCTTGTCGAAGTGAGGCCACGACAACTTCTTCAACGTCTCGTGTTGGTTCGCGCCAAGCGCGGATGATGGTGGCAATGGTGGTGAATAGCCCGGTCAGTCCTCCAAGCAAGGTGGCGTAAAAAATTACAAAACCGAGCGCACCGGCCGTCAGCGGGTCGATGTTGGTCAGCACTAAAAACCAGGCCGACCAAATGATGGCGGTGCCAAGGCCGAGGATAATGGTGTATTGCCGTAAAGTCACAGCTAAACGCCAATGGCATTAATATTCGTCACCCCGTTACACGCACCACGAACGCCCGAACTGGGAATTAATATTCGGAAAAAGAGTTGATCGCTGATGCTGGTGGCGTCATCGGTTTGCGCGGGCAAAGTTAAGCCGGCGTTATTGGGTGTAGTCGAAAGTGTGTATTCCAAGCTAGCGTAGTCAACATCGGTCCGGCCGTACTTTTGGTTGGCGACCAGAATCGAACCAACGGCGCAGGTAAGATTGCCGCCGGAAGAAACGGCGCTATCGGCCGCGACATTACCTGAATTTTTCACGTCGATTTGAATGCTGTTACTGGTGGCGCCTAAAGCCAGGCTGCCAAAGTTGATGTTGCTAGGCGAAACTGAAATTGCCAGCAGTGAGTTGAGTTCATTGCTGTAATTCGTATCGTCCACGCTTTCCACTGAATCAGTGACTCGAACCCGAACTTTCCACGTATCACTCACGTAGGTACCGCTGTCGGTGGGATCTGCAAAGTATTGCAGGGCGATCGAACAGCTGTAATCAATGGTGTTACCGCTACCGCCCGTCAAACTACAATTAGGTGGTCGGTAACAATTGTTGTTATCAGCCGTGCAATCTGGACCGCTAGCCACACCCGAGCGGTAGAAAACGGCCGCCACGCTTACGATGTCGGCAAAACCATCAGTATCACTGACCGTACCGTTGATGTAGTAAGTGGTTGGGGTGTTCGGTGAAACAGAGAGCGGTGAAACATTTGGGCCGTTAGCAGAAACACCAACACGCACCGAACTGACCGTGGGTGCGGCGGCCAAGGCAAAAAAAGGCAATGCTAGTAGCGCTAGACCACTGCTAATGAGCCAAAATCGTTTCATGGCTGAATTATATCACCAATGTTCAGGCTGATTAAAATTCGTTGATCGTAATCGGCAAAATATTTGATTGACGGTCAGTGTTGGAAATTGTTTAGTTAGTTCGGCGCGTAAATCGTTACTTTGACTCTGCGCTAGGCGAACGCTGGCCGGATGGCGACAATCAACCGTTAAAACATCGCCAATAAACGTGGCTACGGCTAGATCAGCCGCGATCTGAGGTTCGAGTTTTTCGGCAAAAAATCTCCTCGCGTGCTCAACCACCATCGCTGACGTAACCTGTTTGGCGATTCCGTGACGTTGGAGCGCGCTTGTAACCAAACCGCCGATGGTATTCATGTTTTTGATCGGCTTCATACTAGGTTTCGGCAAATTCGCAGATGTCTTTGAAATCACAATACCGACAGTGCCAGCCCGGCGTGGCCGTAAAATCACTTTGCCCGAGCAAGGCGACCGTCTCGAGGATTTCACTCTGAAGTCGCTCCAGATCTTTGGGTGTGGCTTTAAACGTCAATCGTGAATTGTCTTCCAGATAATGATAAGTCAGGCCATTGACTTTGAGTGGCGGATTGAAACATTGCTCGGCGGCCAATTGATACAAAACCAATTGACGTTTGTCTTCCCAGGCCAGTTTATCTTTGGGCGAACCGGTTTTGTAATCGATGATTTCCACGCCGTCACCTAGCTCATCAACACGATCGATTCGACCCTTCACGGTAACGCTGCCGACTTTGAGGGTGAACCCCTTTTCCAGGAATTTGATTTTTGGCATGGCGACTTGCATTTGCGCGTGCAAACCGAGTAACGATTCCTTGCCCTTCTTGGCATACTCAAGTTTTACTTCCTGGCTCGGGTACCATTCGTCGATCCATGATTCCTCGTAAAGTTTGATTAGCTCATGCGCCGCCGGTAGGGTTTTCGGTGCTTCTGGCGTTTCAGGAAATAGACTGGCTTGAGCCGTGGTTTCTTTTTCTACGATCAACTTTAAGAATTTCTCGAGCGTGTTATGCATGGTCTTTCCAAAGCTGAAGGTGTGTCGACCAAAGATTGGCACATGCAAAATGTGAGCGAACTTGTATTGCAGTGGACAAGTGGTGAAGGCGGCCAGCTGGGTGAAGCTCATTTTGGTCGGTACGACATAACCGGTCTTGGTCTGTGCGTCGATTTTCGTCGACCCTTCCCCTTTCAAAGGGGAAGCCGGATGGGGTTCTGAACCTGAAATCGCTTCGAACCCTAATTCCCTTACGAACCTCGACACCTTGCGGGCTCGACTGCCGCCGTAATTCTCGGCCGACATTAAATAGACGCGCTTCTTCGCCCGCGTTAGCGCCACATAAAAAAGTCGGCGTTCTTCTTCTAGATGATGATCGGCACTTGGTAATTCGGTGAGTAGCGCATCTGGAACAGGAATCGCTTCGCCTCGACTCGTTGACGGGAAGCGTTGTTCGACCAGGTTAACGATGAAAACGTAAGGAAACTCCAAGCCTTTCGAAGCGTGCACGGTCATAATGTTCACGACTTCGGGCCCAGCCTCGGCATCGGTTTTGAGCGAACCAGCTTCGCCGGCTTCCCGTTCGTGATTAAACTCGGCGACAAAGTGGTGCAGGGTTTTATCGTCGTTGTTGGCTTCAAATTTTTTCAGGCGCTCGTAAAATTGTTGCAGTAGTTCGAACGATTCTTTTTGTTCAGCCTCAGACAAGAGTCGAACATCGGCGAGTAGTCCGGTTTCGTTCATGAGCGTGAGAAAGAATTCGCTCACTGGTTGTCGGCGCGCTGCTTCGCGTAACCGCGTGAATAGGTCGAGCAGTTCATTGATGCGCGTTCGACCATCAGGCGAAAGTCCGTTAATTAACGACGCGGACTTCAGTGCTTCGATGAGTGAGTGGCCTTTGCGTTTGGTGAAAAGTCCGAGTTCGGCAATGTCGGAGGCGGCCAAGCCTAAGCGTTCGTGACTGAGGATTCGGTACAGCGCCGGGCTTTCGTGCGGAAAATCAACGACTCGCAAATAAGCTAGCGCATCTAAAATCACTGGCTTGGTGTACAGGCCAGACAGCGCTTGAAAACGGTACGGAATGCCCACCCGTTCGAAGGCGTTGATGAACGCCTCAGCGTGATCATTAGCTCGAACCAACAAACAGAAATCATTCCAAGCCGCTTGTTCACTGGCCTTCAAATCGATAATTTTTTGCACCAAAGTTTGGGCTTCTTCTTCGATGCTGGCTCGGTGGAGATGTTCTACGCTCCCGATCTCTGTGGTTTGAGTTTGTAATTTTTTATCGAGCGACTCCTGCACCTCCAGCCGGTTCGGGTTGTTGCCCTGAATCAAACGATGTGACGCTTCGAGTACTTCGGCAACGCTGCGATAATTACGATTGAGGACAACGCGCTTTGCCTCACTGAAGTCCTGGCGGAACCGCATGATGTTGGAAAGCGAAGCACCGCGGAAACGGTAAATCGATTGATCATCGTCCCCCACCACGGTGACGTTGCGTCGACCAGAAGCGAGCAGTTTGACGAGTTCGTACTGCGCCGAGTTGGTATCCTGAAATTCATCGACCAAAATATATTTGAACTGTTGCTGGTAGCGCTTGAGGATGTTCGGTCTGGTGCGCAGTAACTCGATAGCGTAGCTGATCAGATCAGCGAAATCGAGTGCGCCTTCTTCCAGTAGTAATTGCTGGTAAGTGTGAAAGGCGCTAGCCACTTCGCCCACACGTTTCTTCTCGGCTTCATCGTCGGCTTGAAGCTCAGAAGCGTAAGCGACGTAACGATCGGGCGTGATTAACTCGTCTTTGGCGCGTGAGAAATGCGAGAGCAATGCTTGGATGAATTTCGTTGGATTGCCGCGCGGTCGATAATAATCTAAATCAAACCGTTCAAAATTTTTCCGTACCAGTAAGTAACCGTCGATCTCATCGATCAACCGAAACTCGTTGGGCAATCCGATCTCGAGTGCGTTGGCTCGTAGCAATCGTTCGCAAAAAGCGTGAAAGGTCGAAATCCACAGATCAACGTAACCGATCGGCAGTAATTGATCGACGCGTTCTTCCATTTCACTGGCTGCCTTATCGGTAAAGGTCAGCGCCAGAATTTCTTCTGGTTTAGCCAACCCCTGCTCGATCAGCCAGGCAATACGTTTAGTAATCACGGTCGTCTTTCCGGTGCCGGCGCCAGCGATGATCATTAAAGGGCCATCACCATGGGTGACGGCCGTCAATTGCTCCTCATTTAAGCCGGCCAGAAGATCGGACATAGCCAGCTGATTTTACCCTACATGTCGGTTCCTGAGTAGCTGAGGTTGAGCGACTTATTGCAGAGTGGAAAATCAGGCACAATGTTGCCGGGACCAAGCTCGCCAAACAATGCCCAGTTGCAAAACGATGGGTCGCGTGGCACACAGCGTTCGATTTTTCCGTCTTTAATTTCCACCAGCGTGAGAATTTCTCCGCGCCATGATTCAACGGCCGAAATTCCGACCCCGTCCTTGGTTGGTAGATTGGTTTGAACTGAGCCAGATTTAATCTTGCTGGCGATTTGTTCGATGATGCCAGCGCTGATCGCGAGTTCGCGGTAACGCATTTTGAAACGCGCGTAAACATCACCAGTTTCCAAAGTGATAATTTCTGGTTTGAGGTCGGCGTAAGCGGCGTACGGATGATCGCGTCGCACATCGATGTTCACGCCCGAAGCTCGAGCTGGCAAACCTAAGGCGCCGTAAGCGCGAGCCACTTCGTTTTTGAGTACGCCGGTCGTTTCCAGTCGTTCGCGCAAACCGTCCTGGTGTCGCCCCATTTGAATGAGTCTTTGAACGTCAGCGTTGGCTTGTTTGACGGTTGAGACGATAAGCTCCAATTCTTCTTTTGATAAATCGCGCGCCAAACCGCCGGGCACAATCAAGCCGCGCCAAAAACGGTTACCACAAATCGATTGCGATAAACGCATCAGGCGTTCTTTGATTTTGAAGCCTTGCGCGGCCATGACCGTAAAACCGGTGCCCATGCCGCACATGTTGGCCACGTCGTGAATGTGCATGGTGATTCGTTCGCATTCGGTGATCAGCGATCGCAATTGCAAAGCACGCTCAGAAACTTTTGTTCCAGAAATTGCTTCCACGGCTTGGCAAAAAGCCAAGGCGTGCGCTGCCGCCATGTCGCCCGAAAGGCGTTCGATGAATGGCAGGGCTTCGCTCACCGACTTCCCTTCTAGTAATTTCTCGACGCCTTTGTGCGTGAAGAATAGTTTACCTTCCAGCGTGATGATGCGCTCACCGGCGACGTTGAAACGAAAATGTCCAGGTTCGATGATACCGGCGTGAATCGGTCCAACGGGAATCTCGTAAATCCCCTCGCCCGCCACGTGGTGCATCGGGTAAGGCACGTTAGCGTGATCGAGTTTGGTATTCCAGGCGAAATCTTTGCGTAGCGGATGTGTACCCAGCGGAACGTTTTCATGGTGAACCAGGCGACGAGGATCGGGGTGACCATCGGCGACAATTCCGAACATGTCCATGGCGTAGCGTTCGTACCAGTGCGCCGCCACCACCGTCGCGGTGAGTGCGGGATATCGCGGCTCGTGCTCCGGAAGCAG
>CAZCLT010000010.1:0-23732 GCA_964499655.1 uncultured Gammaproteobacteria bacterium
TAATGGGGTACACTTTATACTCATAGTAGTCGCACGTGATGCGTTCATTAAGCAAGGTAAAGGAGGTACTGTGTACGAAGTGCCAAATGCAGGATTCGAATGCGATGAAACCATGGAGTCCAATGAATGGACGTGCAAGACACCCGTTTCGCCAACGGCGAAAGAAAACTTTCCTTCTGCTCTTGACGCAATGTTGGAGAACGGATTTCAAGTCTATTTTGTTGATACCTCAACATTAAAACGGTTCCAGGCGGCCCAGGACACCGATGACAGGATCAAAATCCTAACCGGGATAACTTCAGAAAATCAATCCAGACAACTAAACGTTAAATCATTTGGACCGACGCTTGGATGATAGATAAATAGTATGAACGACCGAAGCTGGACAACTAACTCGATTATCGACCCAGTTAATCGTTTTATTAACTGGACAGGCAGAAAATTGCATATTCACTTCCGGGCTCAGCCTGAGCTTTATTTTAAAGAAGGTGATCTTTGGTGGGTCAGTTTGGGCGAAAATATTGGGTCAGAGGCCAACGGTAAGAATTTTCATTTCGAGCGTCCAGTAGTCATTCTGAAAAAGTTTAGCGCCGATATGCTGTTCGCTATCCCGACGACGACTCAAAATAAAACTGGTAGTTGGTATCATCCAGTCGACTGCAACGGGACAATAACGCTAGCAAATTTAGCACAAGGTAGAACTATCAGCTCAAAAAGATTCATACGTAAAATTGGTAATTTGCCTAAAGAGAACCTTGATTCAATTACAGAATCCTTTATCGCTCTTATAAAAGCGAATCCCCCGACGTAAGTCAGGGGATTCTCGGAGCCTCTCGCGAGGCCAATGTAATTACACTATACCACGCTTTTGGTATTTGTCAACATTATTTCTTCGAAGTTAAATCATGTTCCAACTTAGCTAACACCCGCGAAGCGTGATCACGACCACCCAGGCCAAAAGCCAAACCGCCGGCAATAGCCAACATGGCCACAAAACCGGTAAAGAGCACTTGGATGAGTGATTGGGCGATACCGAGCTGAACAAGCGCGGCCATCAAGCTGAACACAATAATTGCCCACTTAGCCACACCGGCGAGGAATTCACCGCTTTGCATCTGCGCCGCGGCCACAGCTGACTTCACTATGCCGTTGACAAAATTAGCCAACAAAATACCAACCAACAAAATAATCACGGCGATTAGGACATTGGGAATATAGCTCACCACCTGCGAAAGGAAGATGGTAATCTGGCTCCAACCCAAGGCATCGGCAGCGGCGATCAAGCTAACCACGATAATAAACCACTTCACAATCCAGCCCAGGAAGGCAGCGATATCGAGCGTTAAACCGGCGCGCGTGAAAATCTCTTTCACTTCCAACTTCTGGAACAATTCATCAATACGCAACATCTTCACAATGCGAACAACTAAAGTGCACAGCAAGTTAGCCACCAACAGACCAAGCAGGAAAACGATTACAGCCAACAACAGCTTAGGCAAGAACATGACGGTGCCGGCCCACAATTCGATAAACGCGGAGCGCAGAATGTCGACGTAATCAGGCATATGAAATGAATTATGAATTATTAGGCAGGGTAATGTTGGGCGGGTGCAAGTAAACTGGCTTTAATAATCCAGCCCTCTGTTCCAGTGTAGCAAGATCGATCGATTTGATGAACTCCACGTCGTCCACAGCCGGGTCTTTTTCTAATGGCAGTGTTGGTAAGCGTTTCACGAAGGCCAAAGTATTCGCGATCGCTAGACTCGATCGAATTGCCGTCGGTGACCCAGGACCAACAATCACCGCCAGCGCCGTCAGATCTTCGATCGACTGGCCAATCGATTCTAAATAACCAGCGATTACAGACAAATAATCATCCGGATCGCATTCGAAAAGGGTCACCGTTCGATCATCAACCGAGCCCAGGACCAGCCGCCGAATGTCTTGTCCGTTCAAATAAAGAATCATAATTCCCGACCGGTCGTATTGATGAGCACAATTTTGTCCGAGGTGAGCAGCGATGAAAGAAAGCGATCCTTCACTTCCTGGCGATACGCAAATTCTTCTTTGGGCATGAAGGTGTAATTGATCTCACGTCCAATCTGCAATTCGAAATTCTTAATGGCCTGCTGCAACTTTTCTAAATCCAAATCGCCAACGATCATTAAATCAGACGGCACTTTTTCATTATCAATAAACTTACCGGTCAAAAATAATAAACTCACATCACCAATCTCGGTCACCTCTTGAACAAACGATCTGTTCATTAAGACCATCGACTTCTTCATGATGCTTCGTAACTCGGGAAAGAAAGTGCACCGAATATTTGCCTTATAGTATTTTTTCTTTTCGGTTTTCTTTATTTCATTTTCGCGAGGCAAAATTTTACCCTCGACTTCCAACACAATTCCCAACTCAACTAAATTGGTCAGTTCTCGGCGTACCGAGTTGAGCTGAGCGTCAATTCGACGAGTCAATTCACGAACGTAAAAGGCACGCTCCGGATCTTCCAAAAAGAGATAAAGCAAGCGGACTCGAGTCTTTGAACCAAATAATTGATCGATTTGGAAATCGTTGACCTGGGATTGAGCACCGATTTGTGGCTTTTCTGCGCCAACGGCTAAATTATCAGTCATATTGGGGTAATTTTGGTGTTCACTGCCCTTGTACCAACAAGTTAATCGTATATACTTATGAAACCAAGGTCAACTATGGCCAACCTCACCGTTAAATCCGCCAGGTTTGTTTCGACTCCCCCGGGCTTTTCTGGGTTGATTTCGGCTGAATTGGAGCAAATCGGTACTGGCCCAGGCGATGTCTTCGGCTTAATTAAAATTGGTGGACGTGATGCTTCGGGTCGAGAATCAGTGATCGGTTTAATCCGCGAAAGCCTCTCCCATTTTAGCCAAACCATCACCCCAGAAACCAATGTCCCACGACGTTTTGAGCAGGCTATTCAGATTATTAATGACGGCTTAAACGATTTACTTAAAAACGGCCTGCGTTTAAACGCCAACGATTTACAGGCCGTGATCGGCGTGGTGAGTGGCAATCAGGTTTTTGTAACGGGTCTGGGAAGTCTGCACGCGCTCTTTTTGCACCGAACACAAAAACAACGCTACGTCATCTACGAGTTGGATAAACAATTTAAGGATGACGAACACCAAGATCAAAACAAACCGTTTGTTACCATCCTCGATGGCGAATTGCATCCCGGTGATGTTTTCTATGTGGCCACCCGCGTACCAGCCAGGGAAATCGATTTGGCGCAGCTCCAAGACATTCTAGTCACCTTGCCGCCGGTGGGCGCACTCAAACGGATCGAGCAACATCTAGGACCAGAAACTGCCTACGGCGGGATCAGCTTCCAAGTGATGGAGGAGGAAGAATCGGGTCCGCCCGTTAAAACCAATCCCCTCACTTCGATCGAACAATTTGGTAAAACTCAAGACGAAACCGCCGCTTTCCTGGGTGAACAACATCCAGACGTAGTTGGTTGGGTTGGCAAAATCACCGGACCGCTCATTAAAAAGCTCTCGGCGCCGGGCACCCGTGGCACCCGCTCGGTTTTGCGCCGCCTGTTGCGTTTCTTGATCAAATCACTGTCCGCCATCGCTATCTTTATTAGCATCTTGTGCGCTCGGTTGTGGCGACTAACCAAACTGACGTTTAATTGGTCAAAAAATATTTATCGTGAAAAACTCGCAAATAAAAACGTCCGTCAAAAAATCGTTTCGCGAGTCACTGGTCTGTCACGGCGAACCAAAATTGCTTCCGGACTCTTAATTTTCTGTCTGATCGCCTTGGCGATCGGCCTAAACATCTGGCGTCAGCAAGCTGCCCACGCGGCTCTAGCCAGACAATTTGAACAGACTGTTCAAAGCGTGGAAGAAAAACGCGCCGCGGCGGAAGCTAGTCTGATTTATGATAATACCGATCAGGCGCGCACGCTGCTCGCAGAGGCTCAAGCGTTGATCGATTCAGCCCCGAGCGACACGCCAGAACACCAAGAAGCCATAAAATCACTACAAGACAAACTCAACATTAGCCTATTTACACTGCGAGGCGCCACGCCAGTCGCACCAAAAATTCTTGGTGATCTAAACACTTTGGAAGCCGGAGACCAATGGCAAGAAGCGATCCTGATCGATGGTTCGATTTACGCCCTAACCAGCCAAGGCAACCTTTGGAATTACTCTGATTTAAATTCAGAGTTCACTAAAATCGAACTAACCAAAGGCACGGCCGGTGATCCAATTCACGCTACGGCCACCAAAACCGGATTCTTGTTCATCGATGGCGCTCGCCACCTGGGAAGAACTAATTTAACCGCCAAAACGATGAATCCGATCGTGAGTGGTACGGAAAAATTAACCAGCCTAGAAGATTTGGCTGTTTACAACGATAACCTTTACGTGCTCACAGCCGGCGCTCAACAAATCATCAAAATGCGCCCACAAGGCGATGGCTATGAAGCTGGCACAGCTTGGATCACGTCACGCAACAGCGATCTGTCTAAAGCCACGGCCATGGCGGTAGATGGTGACATCTATGTGATTACCGGGGCCAACATTGTAAAATTCTCGTCTGGTCATGAAGGCGCGCTCACCCTGGGACAGATCGACCCGGCGCTTCAAAATCCAATCGCCATCTGGACGGCCTTGGAAAGTAAATATCTTTATCTGCTCGAACCAACCGAAAAACGAGTCATCGTTTACGATAAACAAGGTAAGTTTATCGCTCAATATTTATCTGATGGTTTCCAGACCGGACGTGAATTACTGGTCCGCGAAGATAAAAAAGAGGTGATTGTGGTCACGGAAACACAAATTCTCTCGTTTACCGCTGATCACCTGTTGCAATAAAAGCCAAAGGGCAACCACATGGGGTTGCCCCTACGGCCGTCAACATTTTGACGAATTTACTTGCCGCACATTTCACAGCCCTTGCACCCCTTGCAACCCGACTGGAACAGCATGGCCACCGCGGACAAGCCAACGAGCACGTAGATCACGCGCACCAACCATGGCCAACCGCCAAATACGGCTTCCACCAAATTCCATTGCAAAGCGCCGACCAAACCCCAGTTCAAGCCACCGATTACCAGCAACCAGTAACCGGCCATATGCACACTGCAGCACTTAGATCCTTTCATCATATCCTAAAGATTAATTAGTTAATTACTTATACGATAGCATACCAAGGCTTAGCGTTGGTAATTTATCCCCAGGCTAGCCTGTCCACGGCCACAATGGCCGCAGTTTCGCCCCGCAACACCAAACTGCCAAGATTCTTAACTTCTAAGCCGTTTTCCCGAGCCTGCGCCAGCTCCGCTTCAGTCCAACCACCTTCCGGACCAATAAAAACCGCCAGCGATTTCCGCACCGCCGGCCTAAGTCGTTCCGCGCCGAGTGGGTCCAAGATAATCGCCACCTCATGACGCTTAGCATCACCAAGCGCCGACTTGAAACTCTGCGGTTCAAAAATCGTCGGCACATCTACTCGCCCCGACTGTTCAGACGCTTCGGTGGCAATTTTGCGCAGGCGATCCATCTTCAGTCCAAGTTTGATGGTACGCTCGGTAATCACCGGAATAATCTCGGCCACCCCGAGTTCGGTCGCTTTCTGCACCACCAATTCAAAATTCTCACGTTTCAAAATCGCACAATACAGACTGACTCGTCGATTGGGCTGACTTGGACTGGCTAAGCGCTCAACAACTCGAATCAGCGGTTGGCCATCCGTAAAATCCACAATCTCACACAGCGCCGCCTGGCCTTGCCCATCAACCAAAATCAATCGCTCCTCAATTTGCAATCTCAAGACGTCTTTAATCTGATGCGCGATTTCACGATCACGAATCGTCAAAACAGCCACGCTCAAATCGAAGTCCCCGATAAAGCGGTGCAGTTTCATAATTACTCAGCGTCTTCTTCTTCGTCGTCTGGCTTAGCGGCTAATCCATGACCACAATTCGGACAATCCCATTCATAAAGTGGTAAACCAAAATCCGCACAATCCGGATCCTGGCAAACGCCTGGAACATCAGCGACGCCTTCACAGCCACCTGCGCAAAAATAATGCATATAACTTGATTATAACAAAAAAACGGTCTCGGAGCCAGATGAATCTGGACGAAACCGACGTGAGCTACTGCTCCGGTCCCTGCGGTGGAATCTGCCTCGTATACAGTTGAGAAATCACAGCGCAGGCCATGATGTACAGCACCACCAGAATTTGGGCGATGACCGACCACCAACCACCATCGAAGGCCATGAGCCCGACGATCAGAAAGGTGAGCACGCCGCCCAGGAAAGCTGCGCTCCGGAAGGTCCCGGCGTCCCCTCCGTTCACCCGAAACCCACGCGCATACAGCCACCCCGACACGAAATCGATGAACCGCTCCATTCAACCCTCCGATTTGATGGATGCACCAGTCTAGAGCCGGCAATGATATTCGTCAAGCTACAAATCGTCCAAAATTTTCTTCAAAAAAGTCTCGTAAATTTCTACCACTTCGTCGAGCGATTTGGCGTAGTAGCCATTAGGTGCGTAAGTATTTATAGCTTCTAGACCATCATCAAAACCAATACCAGCGATGACTAAATTTTTACTGCCCTTGGGTCCGGCCAGTTCCATCAATCGAGCGATTTCCGCCTGCACAGCCGCCACACCAGTTTCACCGTCGGTAAAAAACAAAATCACCTTTTTTAGATCGCCTTTGGCTAATTTGGTGAGCCGAGCTTCGTCGAATTGTTCCTGTCCAATAGCAATAAACGTCGCCGGTTCGTTGTTGTTGCCACCCGGTAATTTCTTGAGCGCCTTATGCATCGCCACCCGCTCCGGGTGAGTGAGCGATTCTGAAAGCGGCTTAACGACATGATCTTGATCGGAAAAAATTCGCACCTCGGATTTCACTTGCAAGTTGATATTCTCCCCTTGGCGCCGAACCTTGGCAATGCGTTCACGAAACCGCGCCAACGCTTCCACCGTCAGCACCGCCAAGCGTTTCTGCATGCGTTCTTTGGCACCGCCGACCATACTGCCTGAGCCATCGCCGACCATGGTGAACTCAAATTCGCTCGGTCGATTTTCGATCTTCTCTTCGATCTCATAATCCTTCATCACGATCGGCTCCTGGCCCAAATCCAACATCGGCACGGCAATGGCCGCCTTGTGCATGTCCATCATCGGGCCTTCTTTGGTTGGCTTGCGCAATACTCGGCGTGTTGTCTTGCGGCGTTGAATCACTTCGTCAAAAGTGGCGGAAAGTTTTTCAATGTGTGGCTCGACCTGGCCGTAATCTTCTTGATAGGCGGCAAAATCCGCTTCATCCACGCCCATCGCGTCTTTAAATTCATTCTTTTTCTTGTCTCGAATGGCATCACTGATGCGCTTGGCCATTTCGGCCGCTTCGTCCAGATCCATCGGGTCAGGAATGCCATCGGCTTCGGGATCAGCGCCAAACGGATCGTCGCCGCCAGGCTCACCGCGATCTTCCGCTTTGCGATCGATCAAATCTTGCCGGTACAACGCCTCAAAAACCGGTTCAAAATTGGTGCGCATCAAGGCAAACCGTTCGCGTGGCGCCAATCGAGCCTGGCCGCGAATATCTGTAGCCGTGAGCACATCGAGCGTACGCCCGCGGCCACCGGGCCGAGCTTGGCAACGATTGATCGCCTCGCGTACTTCTGGATCCAAATCCATCGGTTCGTCAGGTCGCATCGCCTCGCGAAGCAAGGCGTACATAAATTGCCGATGCCGCGGCTTGCCGCGCAGATCGGTATTTGGAAATAATTTAGGATACAAAACATCTTTGGCTTTGGCGCCAGATTTCCAGCGATTCATCACCACCTTGTTGACCATCACATCTTCCAAACAGTTCCACATGGTTTGCAGCGCTTTGGGATACTGCGGGTGAACATCGGTTCGAGATTTGATGCGCGTGAACAACCGCGAATATTCCGTTTGCGCATCGGCCGAAAAGATTCCGTCGCGGATCATGTCGCGAAAATGTTCCGCTTCGTGAAAAGTACAGAACATCGACTCGGATTCGCTGTAACCTTTCTCCAAGAAAAAATTCGGATCAGCGTTGACTTCGATTTTTTCTAAATCAATGTACCAGCCGCCAGGCTTAACGGTGAACCGCATGTCGGGCGTGCCAAAATAGGCGTTAATGGTATTTTCAAAACGGTGACCAAACTCCAGCCAGCCTTCGCGCGCCTGTTGCATTAACTTTTCCCGGGCTTCACCGGCCGCCGATTTTTTTTGATCGTCGGTTTCTTCGCCTTGGGCGCGAAAGATTTCGTTCATAATTTACGCCTTCGGTTTCTTCGTTCCAATTAATAGCTCATCGCGAATCAGCGAAGCGTGACCAGAAGCCGTGGCCCGCAAGCTGTCGTAAGCGGCGTTGGCGGTGGCATAGGCCGGAGTCTTCATTTGGGCCTGCAAAACATCGAGTTCATTTTGTCCGACCGAGCGAATGCCATTCGTTTCGAACTTGGCCTGATTCCAATCAGCAAAAAAGCCGCGACGCAGGAAGATTTCGGCCATGAATTTTTGATCATCAATCGAGAAAATTTCCGAAGCGATGATGTTACGACCGATGATATCGCTGAGTGATTCCTTAAAATTGCCCTGCTTCCAAACTTGAACAATTTTGCGCATTAAATCGCGAGTGGAAACCACGGCCTGTTCCAACTGACTCTTTTTCGGCGCCGCCGAACTAACCATCGACATGAAACGCTGGCCTTCGGTTCGACCAGAGAAAATATCTTGAATTTCACGCACCGCCAAAGTTAAATCCACTAACTGATCAAACTGTTCGGCCGGAAAATCTGGCGGCAAACGCACGCGATCTTTGCGAATGAGCGCCGCTAAAATCAAATCATACGTTTCGGAAACGTCCGGATAACCGACTTCGCGCGCCACGAAACGCGATTTAAAGGCGGCGTCGACTTCTTGCAAGCCTTTGTACTGCGCGCCCAGGTTGCAAGTGGCCAGCACAGCAAAACCGGGTTTCATCAACATTGATTCTTCACCGTTTTCCTGCAACTTGAAACTGGAACCCACCCCACGCAACACGACGTCGTTTAATCGGGAAACTGATTCCGGACGCATGCGGTTGATTTCATCGATGATGATCGGTACGCCATTTTTGAGCGCCCGGCCGAGTGGTCCGTAACTAAAGATGGTTTGCGTAACGTCACCTTTGCCTAAAATCATTTTCGCGATTTCTTCATCGGGGACTTCTATCTTCGCTGCCTGCATCGCGGTCTTTAATTCGATTACGCGTCGCTCCAAATCAGCTGGATCGACCGAAGTGCGACCAACTAACTTGAGCTTACCGACCAAATCGTAAATTGAGGCCTCTTCCGAACCCGAGAAAAATTCTGGTTCAAGCGAATCGTACCAAGCTTCCGGCGATTTGGCCGGGTCATAACCAATCCCCTGCTCCATCATGTACAAACGGGCAGCGTGTTTGGCCGTTTCGGTTTTACCCGAACCCAAATGCCCGGCCAACATCACCGGCTGACGATTACGCATTTGTTCCAAGCAGAAATCCACGCTCTTTTTCATGGACGGAATTTCCACCATGTGGCCGGCAGAATAGGCTTCGCCGTATTCGCGGATCATCATCATGCGCTGGAGAGCGTGACCACCCTCGTATTCATCTTGATAGTTAAGATTGCCAGCTAGCTGAGAGCGCTCGATCTCCAACTGATCGATCTGATCGCGAGTCACGCCTGTAACCGCGCCAGCTTTGCCGGCCAGCGCTTCGGCTCGTAGATTTTCAATGTCGGCTTCGATTTCAGCCAAGCGATTCTTATCTTGCTCGGATTTGGCCGCCGCCTTGGCCACAAAGAAATAACCGAGAAGTTTCTTCTCGTAAGCTTCGCGCAAACCCGGGATCGATCCGAGCTTGTTGATTTCCTTCTTCACCTGAACCAATCGCGCCGCCGCTGCATCGCGCGCTTCGTCGCGATAAGTCTTACGGTACGCCGCCCGCTCGGTTGGCACCTTCACTCGCCGACCAGCGATCACCTTAATTTCGAATTGTGGAATTTCGGCCGCCGGTTCGTTATATTCCTTAATCGAGCGGATCAAATCTTTTTGTTCGGCCACCAACGAATGTAAATTCAAAAAAACTTCGTGCTGATAATCTTCGTCCCGATCTTGAAAGCGCTCACTCCCCACCTCCGGCGACGGTTCGCCGACCGGCCTCTCCCCAAACAAATCACTCGAGAATTTTCTAAAAATTCCGTAAGCCAATTTAGTTTGTGATTTGGCTTCGATTCCCGGCCGTTCTTCAGCCGGAGCCTTGGCCTGCTCGACAGCACTTCTGGCCATGCGACTTTGCGTGGCTTCTCCAAGCATTTGTGGGGACAATGGTTCGGACATATGGACATATTTTACCATAGCAGTGTGATAAAATCAGTGATATGGCTACCCCTAATCTAGAAAATCCCTTCTCGCCACCCAAACGCCGCAATCCAGACAACGCCGAACTCGTTGGCAAAATACTTGGCAAACATCAAGAAGCGGCCATGCGCGAGATTTTAGGAACGCCAAATCCATTACCAGAAGACGATTTGCTGGTCGGTGATTTATCCGACGAAGATCGAGAGGCCATCGAAAAAGAAAAACGCGAGCGCGTTTGGACCCGGCAACAATATATTGATTGGGCAAAATCATTCGGAGAAAATGAGGAATGGGTCGATTTGACCTTCAAATTTCAGGCCGACGGCACAACGATTGTACCTGGTGACTTGAGGATTGAAAATCAAAGCATTGCCGTGCTACCAAAAGGTATTTCCAGAGTTGAAGGTGCCCTCGAATTGAACAATAACCAAATTGAATCATTGGTAGGATTTCCAAAGGAGGTCGGGGGAGCGATTAATCTTGATAACAATCTAATCACCTCGTTAAAAGGCCTCCCAAAACAAACGAATGTTCGTATTTCTCTAAAGGATAATCAACTTACCACTCTAAAAGGATTACCTGTCGAGTTTGATGGGTCGCTGGTCATCAGTGGCAACCCAATCGACTCATTGGCTGATTTGCCAATAATCATCCGTAAAAACCTCTGGTTAACAGATATTCCAGCCACCTCCATCCCAAGCGGTCTAGAAATACATGGAAATATTTGGCTGGCCGAAACTCAAACCGAACTGATTGCCGATGTTAAAGCTAAAGGCTACCGTTATCAAATAAGATAACAAAAACAGACCAGCTGTTTTGTGCTAATCCATTCATGTTAGTTTATGAAAGCAGAAGTGCTAATCCCGTGCCGATAAAGCGCGTTTTACTCCTCAACTCTTGACCAACGCCATGACTTTCAGAATATTTTTCTTGAACTTCGGCAAATCACGTTTGGCCGT
Organism: uncultured Gammaproteobacteria bacterium; assembly: GCA_964499655.1. GTDB lineage: Bacteria > Patescibacteriota > Patescibacteriia > UBA9934 > UBA9934 > CAYPRR01. The sequence continues at coordinate 11,382 of CAZCLT010000010.1, forward strand.
AGTCCAAACTAAACTACTCTCCACGCTAAAATATTCGTGGATTAAAACATCGCGCATTCCCGCAATCTGTCGCCAATGATCGGATCTTTGGTCATAGCACTCTCACCTCATCAGATTTGACTTGTTTCGCTAATCGAGCTGATAAACCTTGGTATGTAACCAAATCGAAATTCCGTTTGACCTTCTTCTCTAATTCACTTTTAAGCTCTAATAAATCCAACAATGATGAATCTGGTTTCATTTGCACCAGCAGATCAATATCGCTCTTCGCCGTGGCCTGTCCACGAGCAAACGAACCAAAGAACCCAGAACGCTTGATTCCGTATTTTTTAAGCACTGGCTTAACCTGTTTTGAGATTGTTCTTATATCAGGCGACATACAGTTTAATAGTACCAGAAACGCAGAAATTTCGCGATATGATAAAATCAGTGATATGGTCACCCCCGATCTGGAAAATCCCTTCTCGCCACCCAAACGCCGCAATCCAGACAACGCCGAACTCGTTGGAAAAATACTAGGCAAGCACCAAGAAGCGGCCATGCGCGAGATTTTGGGCACACCGAATCCGCTACCCGAAGACGATCTGCTGGTCGCTGACCTAACCGATGAGGAGCGAGAAGCCATCGAGAAAGAAAAACGTGAACGACCATGGACACGCGCCCAGTACATCAAATGGGCCGACGGCTTTGGCGGCGAGGCCAGGGTCGACAGCCACTCTACATGTCATCCAGATGGAATGGCTACGGTTCAGGACTGGAGAGCAATCATACTTCCACGTAACGAATTAACAGAATTCCCTCGAGGGTTAGACGCAACCGGAAGCCTTTATCTAAATGATAATAAAATAAATTCTCTAAAGGGATTTCCACTGGTCGTCAACGGCACGCTATCTTTGGAAAGTAACAACATAACGTCGCTTGAAGGTATTCCAAAATATGTAACGTACGGGACTGGCCTCAGTGGAAATAAAATTGTTTCGCTCGAAGGACTCCCTGAAGTGTCTAATGATCTTTGGTTGGATCATAATCCAATTACTTCGTTAGAATACTTGCCGAAAACCATCAACGGCGACCTTAGGCTCTGGAATATCCCAGCGACATCAATTCCGAGTGGATTGAAGATCGACGGAAAAATCTATATGAAATCTGAGCAAACTGAACTAATTAAGGACGCACAAAATAAAGGCTACCGAGTTCAAGTCTTACCCTAAAACAAAACGGACCAGGACATCCGTCCCGATCCGTCTCATGATCCGTCTGGATCGCGGTATTATTTCAGAGTTACTGTCGCGCCGGCTTCTTCCAGCTTCTTCTTCATTTCTTCAGCTTCGGCTTTGGCCGCGCCTTCTTTGACGTTCTTTGGAGCGGCGTCCACGATGTCCTTGGCTTCCTTCAAGCCCAGGCCGGTGACTTCGCGCACCACTTTAATGACGGCAATTTTGTTACCACCAGCGGCGGTCAATTCAACGTTGAAAGCAGACTTCTCTTCGGCTTCAGCGCCGGCGGCGGCTGGAGCGGCCATCATCATGGCTGGAGCGGCGGCAGAAACGCCGAACTTGTCTTCCAACACTTTGACCAATTCGGCCAAATCAAGCACGGACATTTTTTCGATGGTTTCGACCAAGGATTTGAACTTCTCTGGGATTTCGACTTCAGACATAGTATTTGGTTAATTTTTTTGATTAAGCCGACTTCTTTTCTTTGATCGCGCCGAGCACGCCGACCAACCCTTGCAGGTTGCCAGCCATCACGCGAACGAAACCGCTGATTGGAGCTTGCAACGTGCCAACGAGCTGACCGAGCAACTGTTGTTTGCTTGGCAAGGCGGCCAGAGCGAGCACTTGCGCGCCGCTGATCGTTTTGCCTTCGAGCACACCGGAAACGAGTTTGATCTGATCGTTGGTTTTGCTGAGCTCTTTTAAGAGCTTGGCGCCAGCGACTTCGTCGCCGTAAGCCACGGCGGTGAGAATCGATCCTTGCAAAGCGTCGCGGTCGATCACCATTCCGGCCTCCTTGGCCGCGAGTTCGAGCAAGGTCTTCTTGGAGATGAAGACGTCGACGTTCTCGGCAGCGGCCTTAGCCCGAAGGCTATCGGCCTGAGCCATGGTGTAACCAGCCACGCTCGAGAAGGCGACCGATTTCATCTTGCGGAATTTGTCCGCCAGGTGAGAAATGATCTCGGCTTTTTGGGCCTTTGTTTTGGGCATAGTTTTGAGTTAAAAATTACGGCCTTTCGGGCCGTAGACATCGGAACACAAGAAAATGGCTTTTCTTATGCCTCGACAGGACTTACGCTTTTGGCGACCTGTTGTCTGCGGCTCTTAGGTTGTGGCAAAATAATAGCCCGCTACCTGATTTTCGTCAAGTAACGGGCAGGGGCTAGGGGCGGTGGAGCCAGTCCGGGATCGGGTACTTGGCGGCCAGTTCGGCCGGCAGAACCATGCCGTACTTCAGGCCGAGCTCGCTGAGCAACTCCTTGACCTCGTTCAGGCTCTTACGCCCGAAGTTCTTGGTCTTGAGCAGGCCTCTTTCGGAGCACTGGACCAACTGGCCGATGAACTCGATGCCGGCGTTCTGCAGGCAGAAGGACGAGCGGACGGAGATATCCAGCTCATCGCAGCGCTTGCCGAGTACCGCATCGGTCACGTCACTGCTGGACGGTTGATCGGCAGGCGGTTCGTAGGCCGTCAGTCGCTTCATCAATTCGCGCACCCGGCTCTCCAAGTTGAAGATCTTCAGCTTCTCGGGCGCCGCCGCTGAGTACGGCCGTAGCGGAGCGAGGATCTCGTCGCGACAGCGCAGCTTGCGCAGCGCCTTCGCCTCGATGATCCGGATCCGCTCCCGAGTCCGCTCGTACATCGCTCCGACCTCCTCCAGCGACTTGCCCGGCTGACCGTCGAGGCCGTAGCGCGCGATGATCACCTTGCTCTCCCACTGCGTGAGACTCGGCTCGACTTCCCCGGGCTGAACTTCGATCACCGTGGTGACGAAGGCCTTGAGCGGAGCGAGCCGTTCGGAGGTGGCCAGCGGACGCACTCTACCGTTCAATTCGCGAAGGACGAACAGGAGCTGCGGGTCTTCGGGACCGGATACGGCCCAGGCGAGACTCTGCGCCCGCTGGAGGATCATCCAGATGGGATCTGGAACCACTACGCTGACGTACCCGCCGATGAACGCGTCCACCAAATCACACCACGGTTGATCGGCTGGATTCTCCGGAAGGAGTGCCTCGAGCTGCTTGGCGAGCGTCACGGCGCCGTTGAGGAACGTCCGCATCCGACCGATCTCGAGCAGGGTCTCCAAGGCGGAGACGATCTCCTTCTCGGTCGGTGAATTCGACTCGACCAGTCGAGCGTAGCGGCGGAAGGCCCGGCGGTAGCGCTCGGCCGGATCCTTCGGGCGATCCGGGAAGAGCGTTGCGATCGTTCCACCGTGCGCCCGTAGATCGTTCTGGATCGTGGCGACGGAGAACCCGCCGACCTCGGCCACCTGGCTCAGGGTGAACCCGAGTCCCAGCAGGGCTTCGATGATGGGCCAGCGATCGGCACTGTGGTTGATGTACTGACGGGTCATGAAATCCTCCGAAATTCTGAGCACTGTTGAATGAGCAACTGACCAATTAAATTAGCAGAAAATCAGCCCAAAGTCAAATAAAAGACCGGCACACCTGGGTAGATGGGCCGGTAGGGACTAGGGCCGTGAGATGGGATAGCGAGCCATCAGCGCCGGCGACCGGGTGCCGAGGCTCAGGCCCATCTCGTGCAGGATCTCCTTGATCTCGTTGAGGCTTTTCCGCCCAAAGTTCTTCACCTTGAGCAGCTCGGCCTCGGAGTACTGGACCAGCTGGCCGATGAGCTCGATCCTCGCGTTCTCCAGACAGTTGGCCGTACGGACGGACAGATCCAGTTCGTCACAGCGGCGGCCGAACGTCTCGACCGGGAAGTCGATGTCCGCCAGCTTGGACACATCTGTCGTGATGGCGACCAGTCGCTCGGTCAAGTCCCGGACGCGCCGCTCGAGGTCACGGATTTGGAGCCGCTCTGGTGCCGCATTGCCATAAGGCCCCAGCGGTGCGAGCGCCTGGCGACAGTGACGAAGCTTACGCAGGGCCTTCACCTCACTCTGCCGCACCCGCTCGCGAGTCACGAGGAGTGTCGCGCCGGCTTCTTCCAGCGTCTGCGGCGGCTCGCCGTCCAGGCCGTAACGCAGGATGATCACCCGGCTCTCCCGCTCGTTGAGACCCTTTTCGGCCTCACCGGGCTTGGGCTCGACGACCGTCCGCACGAACTCCTTGAGCGGCGCGAGACGTTCGGGCGTGAGCACCGGCAAGACTCGTTCCCGCATCCAATCGACATCGATGATCGTGAGGATCAGCGGGTCTTTCGGTCCGCTGGGTTCGGTCTGACCGTTCTGCACCTCGCAGACCAGGTGCCAGAAGCCGGAGCTGCTGGGCATCGAACTGCCCATACCACCAAGAGTCGCCTGCACCAGGTTGGCCCAGGGCTGGTCACCGGGTTCGCTCACCGACCAGACCAAGAACCGCCGGTCCACGGCCAGCACGCCGTCGAGGAAATCGCGCATCCGGTCGAGCTCGAGCAGCACTTCCAGCGCATCGAACAGTTGCTGCTGCGATGGCGAGCGGTGCGTCTCCTCGTCCGGCAAAGCCGCGTACCGGCGGAAGGCCCGGCGGTAGCGCTCGGCCGGATCCTTCGGGCGATCCGGGAAGAGCGTTGCGATCGTTCCACCGTGCGCCCGTAGATCGTTCTGGATTGTGGCGACGGAGAACCCGCCGACCTCGGCGACCTGGTTCAGGGTGAACCCGAGTCCGAGCAGGTCTTCGATCAGCGGCCAGCGCTCGGCGCTGTGGTTGATGTACTGACGGGTCATGATGGAACTCCTTGATGTGAGGAACTAGAGGACACGGAAGGTTACCGTGTCCTCTAGTTGCTTTCGAACGAACAACTGACTGCTTAAACTAGCAAAAAACCAGCCAAAAGACAAATATTTCCATAGCTAAGCTATGGAAGATTTCACTAATATTAGCCAAATTGGCCAAAGCTTAGCTTTGGCCATTAAATCGAACTGATAATCGTCCCTTTGAATTTCTTACCGGCGAGCAGATCGCCGACGCGCTTGAGATCGAGCCCGTTGACGATGGACACCGAGAGATGATGCTCGTGGCAGTAGCGAGAGGCGACGGGATCGAACGGGGCGGAGAGGCCCGGGTCCCATTTATCGCCGACCATTTTGCGGTACGCCGGCCAGCTGAGCGCTTCTAGCGGCTGGGCATCTGGGTGTTTTCTGGGATCTGCGGAGTAGACGTAATCGATGTTGGAGACGTTGATTACCTGGCGTGACCCCAACCTGGTCGCAATCCGGCAAGCCACGTAATCGGTGGACCAGCCCGGCTTCCAACCGGCGGCAATCAGTACGCTCCCCTGCCAGCGGACCGGCAAACGCAGCGGACTCTTTACGACCACCGGGTGCGCCACTTCGCGGAAAATCGTGCGCAGCAAATGGCCGTTCAGCCGCGTGGCATGAATCCCCAGCCAGTCCAAATCATCGGCCTCAATTCCGTGCCGCACTTTCACGGCCGCGTCGATGTAATGCCGCGCCGTCTTGCCGCCGCCGGTGACGATCACAAATTTACGTCCGGCTTTAACCCCGGCCGTGATCATCTTTCTCAAGCGCGTCAAAAACTCGGTGTCCGGTCCGCCGTTCGGTACAATCAACGACCCGCCGATCGAAAGAATGATCGGGGCGCGACTGTCTAATTTCATCAACGGCACAAACTATTTCGATTTAATCAGATAATTGGTGACCACCGCCGCGGCCCACAAAATGATGGCCGCCAGCAAAGCCGGCAAGAACCCAGCCACCTCAAAACCTTTTACGAAAGTGGAAACGAACCAGATCAAACCAGCGTTGATCACAAAAGTGAACAGGCCAAGCGTCAAAATATTGAGCGGTAAAGTGAGCACGATCAGCACCGGGCGAATGACGGCGTTAACCAAGCCGAGGATCAGCGCGGCGATCAGCGCGTAGTAAAACGAAGCGACGGCAAAACCCGGGACAATCTGCGTGACGACTAGCAAGGCAACGGCGTTAATTAGCCAGCGAAGGATGAGTTTCATAGACCTGAAGCGATAATGTTAATTAGTAGGGTAAACGCGAGTACAAATAACGGGCCACCGATCGCTAGAGTGATCACCAAATAGCCAACAGCGATATTAAATTTGGCTAGTTTGATGGCTCGATCATCAAAGATGCAATTGCCGCCGCCGAGTTCAGAGAAAAACTTATTATACTTATATTTTCTGATCAGCGCTGCTTTCCCATCGAAGAGGAAAGAAACTCCGAGACACAAAGCGCATAAAGCCACGCCGACGATGATCAAAACATCAAGACCATTAATTTCGCTCCCTAACCCCACAACCAAAATTGACGCACAAGCTAAACCCAAAGAAACAAATGACCACCAAGCGTATTTATTAGCCCGAGCAAAGTCCCGATCAGTCAGCCGCTGATCATACAAGTCTCTTTTTTGCCTGGCTTCATCCTTGGTCATGGCCATAGTTAATTTTGAAACTTACTTTTCAAAATCGCTACTTTATTTTCCACCTCGGCCAACTTCTTTTTGCAAACGTCAGCCAGTTCCAAACCGCGCTCGAACTTTTCGAGCCCCACGTCTAAATCAACTTCCTGAGTTTCGAACCATTCGGTGAGCTTCTCTAGCTCGGCAAACGCTTCGGCAAATGATGGTGCTTTTTTGGTCATAATAATTTGGTCTGTTTGGGCCTACCGGCTACTTCGGCTTCCACGGTTCCACGCGCCAATTGTAGCTTGATCAGCTGACCGGGCGCAAGCTTGGAAGCATCACGGACGATCTGATTGCCAGCGCGCACGATCCCATAACCGCGATCGAGCACTTTCTGCACGTCGAAACTATCAAACAGACGAATCAACCCAGCTGCCTTCTGCTTCCAGCGTTCGAAAATCGTCAGGTAGGCCGAGGCGATAATTTCCTCCCCACGTTCGATGTACTGCCGAGTGCTCACCAGGCTCAAACGGAAGCGATCAAAAGCGTGACCAAACCGTTCGATGGTGATCTTCAGATCGTGCGTCTTTTGATTGATGAAGCGCTCGAGCACGTTGACGGTGTGATCAACACGCTGACGTTGGCGATCGATCTTCATCCGCAGCACGTCTTCCAGCCGACGAGTTCCGGCGTCGATTTCGCGGATAACGTCGCCGCGATCAGGCACCACGCGTTCCGCCGCATTCGAAGGCGTCGAAGCCCGAACATCGGCCACATAATCACACAGCGATTCATCCCGCTCGTGGCCAACACCGCAAACCACCGGAATCGATGATCGAAACACAGCGCGCGCCACTTGCTCATCGTTGAAGGCGTGCAGATCTTCCAGGCTGCCGCCACCACGAGTGAGCACGATCACCTCCGGCCGCTCATCGATCGCCAGTCCCTCGAAGGCCTCGAAAGCGGCGATGATCTCCCCTGGCGCGTGCTGGCCCTGCACATGGACCGGCACAACGACAACTTCAACTCCAGCCCAACGATTATTCAAAATGCGCATGAAGTCACCGTACGCCGCCGCTTCGGTGGACGTAATCAAACCTATCCGCTGCACAAACCTCGGCAGCTCACGCTTACGACTCACATCAAACAAACCTTCTTCGCTCAGTCGCTTTTTCAGCGCTTCGTACGCTTTGGCCAACGCCCCTTCGCCGACGAGTTCGAGTCGATTCACATTGAGCGAAAACTTGCCGAACTTTTCGTAGATTTTCGGGTAACCTTGAACCTGCACCCGCATGCCATTTTCAATCGGCACTTTGATTTGGAAGCTGGTGGCAAAGCACGGAATCTTGGCTTCGGCCTTTTCGTCCTTCAAGCTGAAGTTAATCCATTTACCGTGACTCACCGAATATTCGGCCACTTCCCCTTCAATTACAATCGATTCGCTCGGGATCATGCCGAGCGTTTCGTTTACCAACGAAAGAAAGTCAGCGACTGTGAGAATACGACCGTCCATGGTGAGGATTGTATCACGGGCTGCGGCTAGCAATGACGGAGTTACCCCTCTGAAAAAAGACATATCCGGACTGTCTTTTTGAAGAGGGTGTAACGGAGTCAGCTAGCGAATAAACATAGCGTCACCGAACGAGTAGAAACGATAATTTTTCTCGATGGCTTCCTGGTAAGCGGCTAGGACGTTCTCCCGGCCCTCCTTCGCTGAAGCTACGGAGGGCAAGCCGGCAAAGGCGCTGATGAGCACGATTAAAGTGGATTTTGGCAAATGAAAATTGGTAATCAAAGCATCGACGATTTTGAACTTGTAACCCGGGGTAATAAATATATTCAAGTCGCCAGAATATCCGGTCTCCGGTAAATACGCCTCCCCTAACCCCTCCATAAATGGAGGGGAGCTCGCTGCCCCCTCGAGCGCCCGAACCGTCGTCGTGCCAACGGCGATCACTCGGCGACCCTCTTTCTTCGCTCGCTTAATTGCTTCCGATGTTGCCGGCGTGATTTCCACGAACTCAGCGTGCATCTGGTGTTCTTCCAGCGTCGCCGATTTGACCGGTCGGAACGTGCCGAGACCAACGTGCAGGGTGATGTAATGAACTTCGACACCCTTGGCGCGGATCGCTTCGAGCGACTCCGGCGTGAAGTGCAAACCGGCCGTGGGCGCGGCCACCGACCCGACTTCACGAGCGTACACGGTTTGATATTGGTCGAGCGTCTGGGTGGTCGTTTCGATGTATGGAGGCAATGGAATCGATCCGTAATCATCAGCGAAAGCGATCACCTCTTCGCGACTTCGATCGAACTCGAGCACCACCACGCCGTCATCTCGCTTTTCGATGACCTTGGCTTGCAGGTCGCCGACGCTGATGACGTCGCCGACCTTGACGCGTTTGCCGGGTTTCAACAGACATTCCCAAATTCTCCCTTCGCCGCGCAACAAAAAAATTTCCAAATTATTGGCGCCGTGAAGACGGGCCTTGAACACCTTGCTATCGTTCATCACCAAAACATCACCAGCCCGTAACTCATCAACAATCTGATAAAAAATCTTGTGCTCCAGCGCGCCGGTCGTACGATCCATGACCAATAGTTTGCAGTGATCGCGCGGTTCGGTTGGAGACTGGGCGATGTTCTCGGGCGGCAAATGATAATCAAATAAATCAATTGAAGTCACCATAATTACCTATTCATAGTGGTTCAATGTACACTCGTGATACAATAATGACAAATTAATTAACTAATTCTTATATGATCCGTACTTTGCAACGTTGGCGTCAGGCGGCGTTACTTGCCGCGCTCGCTCTCGGTGGACTTTTTTCCGCCTCACAAGTTCAGGCGGCCAGCACTGGCGATTTAGTCATGTGTCCAGAGTTCGATTCGGTCTATTACTTAGCGGATGACGGCAAGCGCTATGTTTTCCCAAATGAAAACGTCTTTCATAGTTGGTACGAAGATTTCGACGACGTTTCGGTGATTACTTGCGATGATTTAGCGGCCCTCACCATCGGCGGCCCCGTTTTCTATCAACCGGGCACCGATCTAGTTAAAATCCCTAGCGATCCAACGGTCTACGCCGTGGAAGATGAGGGCCTGCTGCGACCATTACAAGACGAACAGCAAGCGATTGATTTGTACGGCGATGATTGGGCCGAACGCGTCGACGATCTGGATGAATCATTTTTTGGCCCATATGAAGTTGGCGAAGATTTGGCCGATGATGAATTGCCAGAAGGTACGATTCTGGAAGATGAGTTAGACAATCTGTTTCGCATTGATGCCACTGGCACGGCCGTGGAAGTTGATGCCTTGCTGGCGGATCAACTCGAAGCCTTGTTGCGTGAATTTGCTCTATCCTTCGAAGGATTGACTGGAACACTCGAAATTGAAATCGAAATTGAAAGTGAAAGTGAAATCGATGATGCTCGAGAAATCGAAATCGAAATCGAATTCGAAACCATCGAAGTTGATGATGAAGATGAGGTCGAGGTGGAAGATATCGATGAGCTGACCGATGATCAAGAAGACGCTACTGATGCCATCGCTGATGCCGAAGCGGAAATCGCCGAAGCGCAAACGCGCATCGCGGAAGACGAAGCAGCTGGAGAAGATGTCGCTGATCGTGAAGCTCAGTTGGCCCAGGCCGAAATCGCCTTGGAAGATGCGCGTAATGCCTTTGAAAATGGCCAATTTCAACTAGCTGAAGAACTCGCCGATGATTCTGATGATCTGGCACACGATGCGCGTGAAGAATTAGACAACGAGAGCGAAGATGATAACGAAGACGATCAGGAAGATGATGAAGACAACAGTGGCAGCGATGATTCAACAGATGACTCGACCGACGACAGCACCGACGATTCAACGGACGACTCGACAGATGATTCCTCCGATGATTCGAGTGATGATTCAACGGATGATTCGAGCGACGATAGCTCTGACGATTCCAGCGATTCAGATAATAGCGGTTCAGGCAGCTCAGGGGATTCTGGCGATAGCGGTAGCGACGATTAGTCAATAAAAAATCTCCCGCGATTGCGGGAGATTTTTTTGTTAGAAGTAGAACGGTTGATAGTACTGGATAAATAGCCACAGTATTGCACCTTCGAGCAACAAACTGGTCAACGTTTCAAACCAAACCGTCTCGCCCTCTTTCCGTCCGAATAACCCGAGTCCGATCAGAGGCAACAAAATCACATTGAGTACTAACCAGGAACAAACAGCGAAAATCAACATTGATCGCAGAGTGTACGGTGAGTTGGTGATAAACAGCCAGCCCTGACCAGCAAACAAGGTATAAAACAAGCCATAGAGCGCGCCGATGACCAGATGAAGTAAAAGACCAAAAGCAAAAGCTTCGCCGGCGGTTAGCTTGCGCCCACGCCAAAAATCAACATCAATCAAGAGCGGCGCGTTCTTAAAACGTCGATCCGTTTCCAAAATAATCGCCGGCACAGCCAACAAAAAAGCAATCAAACCTCCCAAGGCGGTACCGAGGATGATGGTCATATTAGTTGGGAGTAATCACCAAAATTCGTTTAGCGCCGTGGGCCGGATCACCGCCGTTCCAATCGCCCATCGCCTCCATGATGACTGCGAAATCGTAGCCGTAATTCTCGCCGTTGCGCGTACCCGGGTCATTGGTGATGAACTGCGAGTCGGTGTAACCCTTGATAACTAGCATGTGATAGAGCGGTCCGAGGCCGGAAAAATTCGGATTACCCAACTCTCGTCCCGCTGCTGGCACGATCACCGGTCGACCAGCCGCTACCTGTCGTTTGATGTCATCAACGGTTGGATTTTCGATAACTCGAGCATTGTAACCGTAAAAGTGATCGACGACGGTTGCAGTTTCGGCAGCCGTGGTATCGAAATAAAATCCCAAAAACGAATTTTCAAAATCAACAATCTTGTTGATTTCCGCTTCGGCTATAACTGGATCAAGCTTGCCCGACGGCGTGCCTTTGTAATACTCCACCACCATGTAAATCGAAGCTTCCTCGCAGGCTTCCTGATAAGGCAAAGCCGCGTTACCGCTCGGCACCTGACTAGTAAAGGGCACGGCTAGGTGGAATTCGGCATCGATGGCCGACTCCGGTTCGGGGACAACGACCGGTTCTTCCTCGTCGATTGCCTCCCCCGGCCCCTCCATGACTGGAGGGGTGGTCTCCTCAACATCTTCAACAGTTTCAACATCCGAATATTCCACCGCAGGTAAATCAATCGTCGGCACCACTTCTTCACGAGTTAAATACAAATAGCCGCCGACTAAAATCCCGGTAAGTAAAATTACTTTGATCAAGGTTTTGAACATACGCCAGTACCATCAATAAAATCTGAACACGCATAGCCATAAGGACACTGCGCCACGCTCTGACATTCGCACATCGCGACACAAACTTGAATACAGGGCTGGCCTGGTTCGTTCCGGCAGGCGGATCCGCAATCGTTCCAGCGGCCACCGCTGTCTGTACAGGTTTGCTCATTTAGATAGCTAGTGTCAACCAGACCCGGGTCTTCTGGCTGGTTAATATTCTGCCAAACCCCCAAAACAATGGCAATGACGACGATAATCAACCAAAACCAGCCGTACCAGGATTTATAGTTCGTTTTCTCTTTGGGTAATCCAATCATAATTACATCGTTTGTTTACGGGCCCACTGCACCACCAGCCAAGTGGCCCGCACATCGTCTTCATTGTAGTCGATAATCTCTTGGAGCGCCTCTTTTTTGCCATCGCGAAGCCAATCTTCGTACCACAAAATCGAATCCAAGCCAGAGGCATCGCCAGCCCGCCACTTGTAGCC